>NZ_JBVVQK010000019.1:0-129338 GCF_055811175.1 Mesorhizobium sp. WSM4828
AATCCTCCTTCGGCTTTCCCGCCGAAATAGAATCGAGCTTCGCCGCAAAGCGCAACCCAGATGTGTGAATGCGATAGTTGTTGTGGAGAAGGGAAGGCTGGCGCAATTACTTCACCGCGCCCGCGGTCATGCCCATGATCAGGTAACGCTCGAGCGCGATGCCGATGACGGCGAGCGGTGTGATGGCGGCGGTGGCAAGCGCTGCCATCGACCACCAGTTGATGCCTTGCGAGCCGGTCTGGCTCGCCACCATGACAGGAATGGTCTTGGCGTCGGTCGAGGTCAAAAGCGCGGCGAAGAAATACTCGTTCCAGCACAGCACCATCGCCAGGATGAAGGCGGCGACCATGCCCGGCAGCGCGATCGGCATGACGATGCGCAAGAACGCGCCCCAGATCGACAGGCCGTCGACGAGGGCTGCTTCCTCAAGCTCGACGGGAATGGAATTGAACTGGTCGCGCATGATCCAGATGACGATCGGCAGCACCATCAGCGTATAGAGCAGGATCAGCCCGACGCGCGTGTCGAGCATGCCGACTTCCCGGTAAAGCACGAGAAAGGGCAGCGCCAACACGACCGGCGGCAGGATCAGCTGCGACAGGAAGAAGAACGAGATGTCCTCGTTCTTGAACCAGGCGAAATGGTAGCGATAGCGGGTAAGTCCGTAGGCGGCGAGGCTGCCGATGATGATGGCGAGGCTCGATGCGCCGACCGAGGTGATCACCGAATTCATGAAGCGCTTGAGGAATTCCTCGCGCACGGTCGAGGTCTGGAAGATCGAGTCCGGTGAAAGGCCGAGCGAGCGCCAGCCTTTCCAATCCGGCTGGAAATCGACGAACGGGATCAAATGACCTTGAGTGACGTCGACCGCGGTCTTGAACGAGGTGGTTATCGTCCAATAGATCGGGAACAGGCAGATGAACGCCCAGAAGGCGAGCGCGCCGTAGATGAAGACGCGACTGGCGACGAAGCTCGCCGGCGAGCGGATCTCCGAGGCGACATATTCGGTGGTCTGGACGCTCATCTTGTTTCAATTCACCCGATCTTGCTTCAATTGACATTGCGCACGAAGCGATTGGCAAATTTCAACAGCCACGTGACGAACACAATGATGATGACCAGATAGGCCATCGCCAGCATAGTGCCGTAGCCGACATTCGAGCGGTCGCGATACTCGCGATAGATGAAGCTCGACACGGAATCTGTCGCACCGCCCGGACCGCCGGACGTCACCGTGATGATGATGTCGGCAAGCTTCAGCTTGAAGATGATGCGCAGGATCACCGCCGTCACCGACACCGGCAGCATCAGCGGGAAAGTGACCTGCCAGAAGGTCTGCCAGGCGTTGGCGCCGTCGACCCGCGCGGCTTCGAGCACCTCGCGCGACATCGCCTGCAGCCCGGCCAGCAGCATGATCATCATGAACGGGATGAAGGTCCAGGCATCGAGCACCATGATCGAGATGCGGGCGGTGATCGGGTTGGAGAAGAAGGCCGGGTTTTCCCAGCCGAGATGCCGCGCCAGCGTCGCGGCGGGCCCGAAGCGGTACTCCATCAGCGACTTGCCGATCATCCACGAAACCGCGACGGGCGACAGCATCAGGGGCATGAGAAATACGACGCGGAAGAATTTTCGTGCCCTAATCTGCGCGTTGAGCAGCAGCGCCAGGCCGAAGGCGATGACATATTCGACGAACACCGCCAGCACGTAGAGCACCATGTTGAACAGCGCGTTGCGATAATAGGCGTCGTTCAGCATCTGCCAGAAATTGTCGAGGCCGTTGAACTGCCGTCCGCTGAAGGAACTGAGGTTCCAGTCGGTCAGCGCGATGTAGAAGCCGAACAGCGTCGGGAAGATCACCATGGCAATGGTGAACAGCAGCGCCGGCAGCAGGAACAGCGCGCGCTGGCCGTCCTCGCCGCGCGTCAGTACCTGGCCGATGCCGAGCGCGACACCCCACAGCACGTAGGCGTAGACCACGGGCCGCCAGGTGTCGAAGCCGATAGCGTCGACCTCGCTCTTGTAGAGGATCTGCAGCGTAATCACCGCCAGAAGGCCGAGCGTCGCAGCAGCCATCAGCCCCCAGCCAAGCCGTTTGCGGCTCCGCGGTATCAGGTCGGATGGCACGGCGCCTGCCGGCCATTCACTTGTCGACAAAGTCTGGTCAGCCAGGGTCCGGTCAGCCACGCGTCTTGCCTGTTCACAGGAGGCTCGATGACCGGCCGAGCCGGTCGAGGCCAAGTCGGTCAAGGGGAGGTCCGGCGGCTGTGCGCTGCCGGACCAGGTTTCACGATCTCAGCCTACATGCCGAGCGAGGCCTTGTAGAGCTTGATCTGGTTGTCGCGGCCGATCTGGTCGGTCAGCTTCTCCCAGGCGGCTGCGATGGCGTCGGCGCCTTCCTGCGCCTTCATCTTGCCGGCAAAGGTGTTGGCCAAAATGTCCTCGGCGGCGCTGTAGTACTGGAAGATGCCGGGGATGCGCGGCTCGATCGCCGCGTTCGGATGGTTGTAGCTGTCGGCTTCCGACTTCAGATACGAGGTGATGAACGCTTCGTCGTAGCCCGCCGCCACCCATTCCGGAATGTTGAAATGCGAGTTGCGATAGGGCTGGAAACCCGACGGATAGGCCGCACACCAGAGCGACAGGTCCTTGCCGCCGAGATGGGCAGCGGCAGACCAGGCCGCCTTCTTCTTTTTTTCGTCGCTGTCGACGCGGGCCATGACATAGACGCCCCAGCCGAGATAGGCGCAGTTCGGCGCATGGTTCGGCCCGCTGGCGAGCTTGTCCCACTGGCCGGTCTTGGAGTTGTAGACATCGTCCGAGCCCGGCAGGATCGAGAAGCCGGTGATGTCGCCGACGACCGAGGAATCGTTGGTCTTGACGTTCGAACCGACGTCGCCCCACCAGGTGACCATCGAACCGGTGCCTGCCAGGAATTGCTGGAAGGCGGTGGTGTTCGGGTCGGCGTTGATCTGGTCGGCAGGTTCGGAGGGCAGGGCATCGATGACGTCCTGGATCGCCCGCACCCATGCCGGATTGTTGACGCGCGGCTTCATCGTGTCGGCATCGAACAGCCAGGCCTTGTCATCGGGATGCTTGGCGTAGGCGCTGGCGCGGCTGCCGAGGAAATAAAAGCCGAAACCGCCCCAGGGCTTGGGCGCATCGAGATAGCCAAAGACATCCTGGCCGTTCACCTGCTTGCCCTTGAGGAATTTCGTCACCGCCTGCACCTGCTGCCAGGTCTTCGGCACGCCCCATTCGCCTTCTCCGCCGCCGTCCTTCCAGGCCTTGGCGAGGTCGGCATCGGCGAACACGTCGGTTCGGTAGTTGAAATTATGTGCGTCGCCGTCAACGGTGACGCGATATTGCTTGCCGTCCCAGGTGCCCACCGGCGGCTGCAGATAGGCCACGACATCCTTCATGTCGATCTGGTCCTTGACCCAGTCCGGCATCTCGGAGGTGAGACCCTTGCCGCAGACGTCGCCTTCGAACGGTGCTCCCATTTCGATGATGTCGAAATCGACCGTGCCGGTCGCGATCGACTGCTGCAGGCGGGCGTTGTAGTCAGCCTGCGCCAGGTCGATCCAGTTGATCTTGGCGCCGGTATAGGTCTCCCACGGCTTCAGGAAGCCGCGAAACAGCACATTGTGCAGGTTCTGGTTGTTGAGGCCCATGAAGGTGAGTTCGACACCGGCGAATTCGCCTTCCTTGACGTTGGCCTTGGTGGCGCCCAGACACAGCTCGCCGACCTGCTGGAAGTCGGCATCGGTCGGCTGACCCTTGCCGACACCAGGGATCTGCAGGATCTGCGCGCGCAGATCATCGGCGGCCGCAGCCGGGCGCGTCAGCGCGCCCAGTCCGGCGCTTGAGGCCGCCGCGAGGGCGGCCATGCTGGCCGCTCCCTTCAGCACGTCGCGGCGGGTGGCCCCGGCGCGGACAAGTTGGTTATAAAGGCTGACTTTCATTTCGTTCCTCCCAGAAGGTCAATTGTGAATTGGTTCAGATGGTGGAGCGCCGATTATGTTCCCCAACGACAGCGACTCCCGTAAATAGCGGCCCGAATTCTCCCTCCCGCGACGCTTGGCATTCAGTACCGGACAAGCGTACCGGTGCGCCCGGAACAGGGTCATAAGCCGGACACTGTCACTATTCGCACAACGAAGTGCGGTGTCAACGTGAATGGGTTTTTTATCTATAAGAGACTGACTTGCCCTCGCCGTTTGCGTTGTTTAGCTTCACGGCAACTGAAGGGGGAATAATGGCTCAAGTCGCGATCCGCAATGTGGCCAAGGCGTTCGGAACCGTCAAGGTTCTGCACGATGTCAGCGTCGACATCGCCGACGGGCAGTTCGTGGTGCTGGTCGGACCTTCCGGCTGCGGCAAGTCCACGCTGCTGAGGATGGTGGCCGGGCTGGAAACCGTTTCCGGCGGCACCATTGCCATCGGCGAGCGTGTCGTCAACCATCTGCCGCCGGCCAAGCGCGACATCGCCATGGTGTTCCAGAACTATGCGCTCTATCCGCACAAGACGGTCGAGCAGAACATGGCCTTTGCTCTCAAGCTACGCAAAACCGACCCGGCGGTGGTCACAGAGCGGGTCAAGCGCGCCGCCGACATCCTCGACCTCAACCCCTACCTCAAGCGCTATCCGCGCCAGCTCTCTGGCGGCCAGCGCCAGCGCGTCGCCATGGGCCGCGCCATCGTGCGCAACCCGCAGGTGTTCCTGTTCGACGAGCCGCTCTCCAATCTCGACGCCAAGCTGCGTGTCCAGATGCGCACCGAGATCAAGGAACTGCACCAACGACTGAAGACCACCACCATCTACGTCACCCACGACCAGATCGAGGCCATGACCATGGCCGACAAGATCGTGGTGATGCGCGACGGTCGCATCGAACAGATCGGCGCGCCGCTGGAATTGTTCGACCGGCCGGCCAACCTGTTTGTCGCCGGCTTCATCGGCTCGCCCTCGATGAACCTGCTCAAGGGCGTCGTGCGCAAGGGCGACAAGCCGGTCGTCGAGATCGCCGGGACGCCGTTCCCGATCGCGGCGACCAGTGCCGTCGAGGACGGCCGTAATGTCGTCTACGGCGTGCGGCCCGAGCATCTCGAAATCCATCCCGATGGTGTTCCGGCGAAGATTTCGGTGGTCGAGCCGACCGGTTCCGAGACTTTGGTGTTCCTGCGCTTCGGCGAGGGCGAGATGGTGGCGCTGTTCCGTGAGCGCCACGACTTCAAGCCGGGCGACACACTGCACCTGAAACCACGGCTCGACCAGGTGCATCTCTTCGACGCAGAGACCGGCAAGCGGCTCTGATTTCGCCCCAGCAAACTTCGCGAGGAATACCATGCTCAAAGGAATCAATCCCCTGCTCAATGCCGATGTGCTGCAGGCGCTGCGGGCGATGGGTCACGGTGACGATCTGATTATCGCCGACACCAATTTCCCGTCCGATTCGGTGGCGCGCCAGACCGTGCTTGGCCGGCTGCTGCGCATCGATGCGTCGGCGGCCGAGGTGGTCAAGGCGGTGCTTTCGCTCTATCCGCTGGACACCTTCGTCGACGACGCGGCCGCGCGCATGGAGATCGTCGGCAAGCCGGTCGAAATCCCTGCCGTGCAGCAGGAAGTGCAAAAAGAGATCGATGCCGCCGAGGGCAAGGCCTGGCCGATGATCTCGGTCGAGCGCTACGCCTTCTACGAACGCGCCAAGAAGGCCTATTGCGTCATCCAGACCGGCGAGCGCCGCTTCTATGGCTGTTTTGCCTTCCGCAAGGGCGTCGTGCCACCGGATGCGGAGTAGCGGCATGCCGGGAAGACCGATTGTCATGAAGCCTATTGTCATATTGGGCGTCTTCGTCGCCGACACCGCCTACCGCGCCGCCCGCCAGCCGCGCATGGGCGAGACGATCCTGGGCACGTCCTTCACGCTCGGCCCCGGCGGCAAGGGCTCGAACCAGGCAGTGGCGGCCGGCCGGCTCGGCGCCGATATCACCTTCCTTACCCGCCTCGGGGTCGATCCTTTTGCCGACATGGCGAGACAGACCTGGTCGCACGCCGGCGTGAAGAGCGCCGTCATCGACACGCCGAAAAGCTACACCGGTGCCGCCTATATCTTCATCGAGGAGACGAGCGGCAACAACGCCATTATCGTCAGCCCCGGTGCGGCGATGCTGATCTCGCCCGCCGATATCGAGGCAAATGCCGGCCTGATCCGCGCGGCCGGCGTCTTCGTCACCCAGCTCGAACAGCCGATCGAGGCGGCGCTGCGGGCGCTGGAGATCGCGCGCGGGGCAGGGGTGACCACCATCCTCAACCCGGCGCCGGCGGCCAAGCTTCCGGACCGCATCTATACGCTTTGCGACTATGTCACGCCGAACGAGACCGAGGCCGAGGAACTGACCGGCATCAAGGTGTCCTCCATCGACGATGCCCGCCGTGCCGCCGACAGCCTGCTCGAGAAGGGCGTTGCCGCCGTCATCGTAACGCTCGGCGAAAAGGGTGCGCTGCTGCACACGGCCGATCGTTCCGAGCATGTCGCAGCGGTCGCCGCCGGCCCGGTTGTCGAGACCACCGGCGCGGGCGACGCCTTCAATGGCGGCCTGGCGGCGGCGCTGTCGAGGGGGATGGAACCCTTGCAGGCCGTGCGCTTCGCCTGCGCCGTCGCCGGCATCTCGGTGACGCGTCCAGGCACCGCCCCGTCCATGCCGACGCTGCAGGAAGTCGAGGCACTGCTGGCCAAGGTGTGAGGTCTTGTGGATTACTTCACGAACGACGATGGTTTTGACAAATCAACGTCGACATTTCTCCAACACCAAGGGCCGTGGCCCGAAGGAGAAATGGCGCGAGTGACGGGGCTCGAACCCGCGACCTCCGGCGTGACAGGCCGGCACTCTAACCAACTGAGCTACACCCGCGCATGGACGAGCACGTGTCAGCCGTGTTCGTCGTTGGGGCGGTGGATAAGGGGTAAGCCAGCGGGTGTCAAGCGGACCCGGACAGCATAACGGCAAACAGCAGAAGGTTTTTTGACAAGCCGAACTTTGTTGCCGAAACCGGCTCCCGGCCAAGCCACTCGCCGCTCATTTGGCCTTGCGAAGCCGGTCCTAACTGCTTAAAGGTCCGGCCCGGAGCGGGCGATTAGCTCAGTTGGTAGAGCGCTTCGTTTACACCGAAGATGTCGGCGGTTCGAGCCCGTCATCGCCCACCACTTTCCATCGACGTGTTCATCCAGGCATTGTCGTTTTGCGATGTCCGGTTCACACACCGCCTGCACTGTCGGAGATTCGTCCAACTGGCGGTTGGTAGACGCAACTATCTGGCATCCCTTATCATTTTTCCTGATCGCCCACCGTCGAAAAGACGCGGCGGGCTTCTTCGTTGCCCAGGCATTGCTCTTCGCGATAATTTCGGCATGGTTTGGAGGTCGGAGCGTGAAAGAATTCCCTCGCAAGCCCGACAATAGCCAAGTAGCACGTGCTCGTCAGGCCACTGAACACGGAACCGCGCTGATTGAAGAGCTTCGCTACACGATCGCCCTATCGCGCCGGCTGATCGAGGCGTCGCATTCACTGCTGAAGCGGTCGCAGAGCCAAGGCGGGCGTCTCGAGAGTGATGGTATCGAGATTGGCTAACAAGCACGTGGGTTGTCGATGCTAAGGTCCCTCGTAGGGCACACGGACCCTGGATACTGAGCTGCCCGGCAAACAGACCAGCGATCAATGCAACCAATGGTTTCGTCTTTGTTGCGGTAACTTCGCTCCCAAACGCTTCACGGTTCGGGGTAGGGAGCATAAGAGCTAGGACTTTGGTCTGATCAATCGGTCTTCCCGTTGGGACCTAAGTCTGATCTGCTGCCTCCTTAGGTGGCAAACGATTGCCGAAAGCTAAAACTTGCAGTAATTCTAGAGATCACAAACAAAAACTAAACCTTACTTGCGTATGGGCATGGGCGGGAGCGAAAATATTCCTGGATGGCTTACGAGTCATCTTGCGAATGATCCTGTGATCGCAGGAGATCTCGCGGATAAGATATCGAAGGAGGCTGAAAAAATCCAGCTTCCAGGCGAACGGGTTTTGACAACCCGGAGCGAAGAAGACACCTTTAAGAAGGAAAAAGTTGAACCGTATCGCCGCACCACGGTTGCGGGAATCTTTGCCAGCGGCTCATTCCTAGCGTTATTGGTACTAACCATTTATCTGCTTTATGTGTTCTCCATTGTGGCCGGGGAAACGGTCGCGGATGTTCCCCTGCCGCCCACGCTGAACTAGTAGACGCTCCGCCACGACTCCGATTGGCCCGCACCGTGTTGACGCTGCGATCCTTCCATGTCCGTGGATGTCGTGTGCGACTTGTGCGATTGCCCGCCGCGGCTCAGCCTGCAGCTTCCGCCCTATTCGCAAGCCGTTTTCCGACGTAGACGCATCGCTTCACTGGTTCCGGATCCTGCACCACCTCGAACCCGATTGCCTTGTAGAACTTCAGCGCACCATCGTTCTGCGGCATGACTTCGAGGTGGATGCCGGTCGAGCCGCTCGCGGCAAGGCGCTGCTCGAGGAAGGCCATCGCGCGCCTGCCGATGCCTTTCCCGCGCGCTTGCGGCAACAGGTCGATATGGCCGTGCGACGGATAGGCCGCCAGCGCAGGTGGAACAGCGAAATCGGGATGATGGACCCGATGCCGCGCCCAATCGCTGCCGCGCCAGCGCGAGCTGTCGGATCCCGGGTCGGCGACGCGCCGCTGCAGGTCCGGATACCAGTCTGACGCCAGGCTGGCATTGAAAGCGGCTGTGTCGGCGGCGCCAAGCAGATAGCCGGCCGCACCTGTGGGGCTATCGACAATAAAGGCCAGATCGGGTTCGAGAACCTGGTAGGGAATGGTGTAGAGCAGGCCGAGCAGGTCCGGGTCGTCCTCGCGGCCGCTGGCGTCCTTGCCGGCATCGCCGGTCTTGAGACAGATCATTGCAAGCGTCTGGTGATCGGCGGCGGTCGCCCGGCGCAGGAAGAAACCGCCGCCGAAATCGAGGATCATGGCGGCAGCAGCCGGAAGTCCTTGCCCTCGGGCAGAAGCTGCCCGCCATCGACGATGATGGTCGTGCCCGTGATGTAACTGGCATCGTCAGAGGCCAGGAACAGGAAGGCATTGGCCACATCGCGCGGGCTGCCGAGACGGCCGAGCGGGATGGCGTCTTCCATGTTCTTGATGAAGGCCGCGCCGCGATGCTGCTCTATGCCTTCGGTGAGGATGTTGCCGGGCTCGACGCCGTTGACTGTAATGCCGTAGCCCGAGAATTCGAGCGCAGCCGAACGGATCAGCCCATTGATGCCGGCCTTGGTCGCCGAATAATGGCCGTGGCCGGGGCTGGTGACATGCGGGCCGGTGATCGAGGAGGTGAACAGCATGCGGCCAAAATGCTGTGCCTTCATCGGCACCAGCGCCGCACGTGCGGCGACAAAGCTGCCGCGCAAGTTTACCGCCATGACCCGGTCCCAGTCGTCGGGACTGGTGTTTTCCAGCAATTGCCAGGGATAGATGCCGGCATTCTGCACCATGATGTCGAGCCGACCGTGACGGTCGAGGGCCAGCGCCACGGCGGCTTCCGCATCGGCCATCTGCGAAATGTCGGTGCGAATGAAGTGGGCGCCGACCTCATCTGCCGTTGCTTGCCCGGCTTCGGTCTCGGTATCGGCCAGCACCAGCTTTGCGCCTTCCTCGGCAAAGCGCTGCGCGATCGCCTTGCCAATGCCGCGGGCAGCACCGATGACCAGCGCCACCTTGCCAAAAAGTCGCCGGTTTTGCGGTCGGCTGCTCATGCGAGCCTCTGGCGGATGGTCTGCCTGAATGCATCGAGCAGCACGGCGGCAAGCACCAGCAGGCCGTGTATCACCAGGGTGAAATTGGCCGGCAGGCCCATCAAATTGATCGCCGTGTTGATCGCCGACAGCAGCAGCACGCCGGCATAGACGCCGGGCAAGGTGCCGACACCGCCTTTCAGGCTGACGCCGCCGATGACGACGGCGGCAAAGGCGTTGAACAAGAATCCCGCACCGAGATTGGCACTGGCTCCGGAGGTGCGGATCGCCAGCAGCCAGCCGGCAAGGCCGGCGATGGCGCCGGCGAGAACGAAGGCTATGACCAGGTTGCGGTTGACGCGGATGCCGGCGCGGAAGGTCGCCGTCTCGTTGCCGCCGATCATGACCAAATGCCTGCCGAAGGGCGTCTTGGCCATGATCAGCGAGAACACCACGAAACACGCAATGGCGATCCAGGCGGTGAGCGGCAGGCCGAGCAGGCGCTGGATGGCGAACCAGCGTATCGCCGGCGCAAGGTCCTGTGCCGAGCGGCCGCCGGAGATGACCAGCACCAGGCCGCGCACCCAGATGTAAGAAGCCAGGGTGATGATGAAGGCGCTCATCTTCACCCTGACCACCAGATAGCCGTTGAAGGCTCCGATCAGGCCGCCGACGGCAAGCGCGATGAGCAGCGAAACCGGAACCATCAGCCATTGCGGCTGCAACTGGATGCCAAGGCCGATGCCCGACGAGCAGAACAGGATGCCGACCGCCATGGCGCTGAGCGCCGCCACCGATTCGACCGACAGGTCCATATGGCCGGCGATGATGACCAGCGCCAGGCCGATCGACATCACGCCGAGCACGCTCGACGCCTCGATGATGTTGGCGAAGATGCCGAGCTGAAAATAGTTCGGGATGAGGATGGAAAAGACCACCAGCACGAAGACCAGCATGAACCAGACGAGATTGTCGAGGATGAACTCGAGGGTTTGGCGCGTGCGGGGGTTCATCTGCGGATCCGGTTGGCGCCGACCCCGAAAAAAGCCACTCGGTGTTCGGAAAGATCAGGCGCGGTTGAAAATTGCTGCAACGTTCCCGTGCGCGTCCGTTCGAACGCACCAGGGCTGCAGGGCTGGCTCCGGGCCTGTGTGGCCCGGAGCTTCTGGCGAGTTTGCTATTCGACCGGCTTGATGGATTCGGTCGGCGGCTTCATGTTGCCCCAGAAGGCCGGGTTATCGACATTTTCCTTGGTGATCGCAGCGCCGGGGATCTTGATGTTCGGCCCCCACGCTTCCTTGGTCAGGGTCGATTTCAGGCCAAGCACATCATATTCGCCGGGCTTGATCTCCTGCTTGTTGACCACCTTGTCCATGAACATGGCGACCGCCGCGGCCTGGGCGTAGAGCGGCTGCTCGACTTCGACATTGAGCCAGCCCTTGCGGATCAGGTCGAGGCCGACCGGAGCGCCGTTCGAGCTCATCAGCATGACGTCGCCCGGTTTCTTGCCGGCGGCCTCGAGCGAGGCGACGGCAGCGACCGAAAGATGCGCGGCATGGCTAAAGATCAGGTCGATGTCGGGGTTGGCGAGCATCTGGTCGGCAACGATGGTGCCGGCGTTACTGGCCTCCCATTGCATGGCCGGCAGCGAGATGATCTTGACGTCCGGGAATGCCTTCATCTTCTCCTCGAAACCCTTCTGGATGTCGAGCGTGTAGGGGTCGCCCGGATCGCCGAGCACCTGCAGGATCTTGCCCTTCACCGAGCCGTTCTTCGTGGTCAGGAGCTTTTGCGCCTGATCGGCGGCGACGTAGCCGATCTCGACGGTTCCGGCCACCGAGGTGAAGTCGGACGGGGTCGAGGTGATCTGGCGGTCGAACTCGACGACCGGGATGCCGGCGGCACGGGCCGCCTCGACCGACGGTTTCAGCGCATTGAAATCGACGGCGGCAAGAATGATCGCCGCCGGCTTCAGCGCGATGACGTCGTTCATCTGCGATTGCTGCGCGTCAGTCTTGTTGTCGGCGTTCAGTGTCTTCATCTCGTAGCCGACCTGCTTCAGGAACAGTTCCAGCGCGCTCACCGAGCCGGTCTGGAACTCATCGAGCAATGTCGGCACCATGTAGTAGACGGTGCCCTTCGACTGAGCGAATGCCGGCGTGAGCGTGGCAAAGGCCAGTGCCAGGATACCGAAGACGGAAAGAAGTATTTTCTTCATGTCGTTCGCTCCTCTTGCGCCGGACCCCTCATTTGTCCCTCAGTTCGCCGGTCCGGCACCGGCGAGCGTCTCTCCGGTGATCATGTTAATCACCGCGTCGGGACTTGTTTTGTTGCGTGCGACATCGCCAGCCACAACGCCTTGCCGGATCACCACGATCCGGTCGGCGACCTGGAAGGCCTGCTGCATGATATGGGTGATGATGACGACACCGATGCCCTGGCTCGCCACCTGACGGATCATGTCGAGGCCGCGCCGCGTCTGCTCGACGCCGAGCGCCGCGAACGGCTCGTCGAGAAGCACCAGCTTGCCGCCGAAATGCACGAAGCGGTTGAGCTCGATGGCCTGCCGCTGACCGCCGGAGAGGTGCTCGACATTGGTGCGAAGCGAGGGAATGCGGGTGCCGGCGCTGGCCAGCGCCTTTTGTACCACCTGCTCCATGGCGCGCTCGTCGAGCACCGGAATGCCGAGAACCTTTCTAGTGATCTCGCGGCCCATGAAGAAATTGGCGACCACGTCGACATTGGTGCAAAGGGACAGGTCCTGGTAAACCGTCTCGATCCCGGCGGCCTTGGCCTCGGCGGGAGATTTGGCGAGGAATTCCTTGCCTTCGAACAGCATGCGGCCGGAGGTCGGCTCCAGGCCGCCGGCAATGATCTTGACCAGCGTCGATTTGCCGGCGCCGTTGTCGCCCAGAAGCGCCACCACTTCGCCCTTGCCGATCGAAAAGCTGATGCCTTTCAGCGCTTCGATGGCGCCATAATTCTTGGCAACGTTATCGAGCACCAGCAGCGGTTCGCTCATGCCGCGATCCCCTTGTTATGCAAGAGATCCCGTCCGCGTTCGCGTTCGGCGGTGAAGATCTGGCCGAAGCGGGGCGAAAGCACCCCCGAAACGGCAAGTGCGGCGGCGCCGCGCAACACCGCATGCTGGCCGCCGCTGGCGACGCTGACGCGGGGCGTCGTGCGGTCGCTTCGCGCCGAGACCGAATTGGGCAGGTGCGCGGCCGCGCCGGCAAGTCTTTCGAGCAGATCGGTGGACGCCAGCCCGCCGAGGATGATGGTTTCGGGATCGAACAGATTTTCGATGATGGTGACGGCGTTGCGGAAGATCGGCGCGATCTCGCTGACCCAGTCGGTGTCGGCGATGTTGCGGCGACGCAGCGCCTCCAGCGAGAGATACCGTTCGAGGCAGCCGCGATTGCCGCACGGACAGGGCTCGCCGCCCGGCACCGCGGGAATGTGGCCGATTTCACCGGCGTTTCCCCAGGCGCCGCGCAATGCGGCTCCGTCATGCACCATGACGCCGCCGAGGCCGACGCCGAAATAGAGGTAGTAATATTCGGAATATGCCGTGCCGAGGCCGTAGAGGCGCTCGCCGATCGCAGCCGCCGCCATGTCGGTTTCGAAAAAGGCCGGCAGTCCGGTCGAGGCGGCCAGCCGCTCGCGCAGCGCCACATCTTTCCAGCCGGTCATGGTGGTCGGTCCGACAAAGCTCATGGACTCCACGCCGAACGGGCCGGGCAGCGCCATGCCGATGCCGAGAACGCGGCCACCGGGCCGCAATGCCGTCAATTCGAGCACCATGGCGCCGATCAGCTCGAAAGCGCGGTCGGGCGTTGCATTTGGGGCTTCGCGATAGCTGCTCTCGATGACGTCGCCGCTGAGGTTGATCAGCGCGGCATTGATGCCGAGCGGGGTGACGTGGATGCCGACGGCATAGCCGCCTTCCGGATTGATGCGCAGCGTTGCCGGCGGCAGGCCGCGGCCCTTGGGCTCTTCGCGCAGCGACAGCACGTAACCGTGCTCTTCCAGCTCGCGAACGATGGTCGACACCGTCTGCACGGTGAGCCCGACCCGCCTGGCAATGTCGCCGCGGGCGATCGGGCCATGAAGGCGGATGGATTCGAGCACGATGCGCCGGTTATACGGCCGCCCGAACTCCTGATTGGTTCCCCGCAGTGCCATGCCTTGCGCCCTCGAGAGAGGCCAGACTGGCACCGAAGATTTATTCAGTCAAATGGAATTCAAAAATAAATCGACAGCCGCGCTGAGCGAAGCCGGCGGATGGCCCATCAAGGGTATGATCAATAGCGGATGGTACGTCGCTCCAGCAGAACCACGATCGCAAACAGCGCGATCGACAGCGAAGACGACAGCACGATCGCCGCATAGAGCCGGTCCGACTGATAGTTGAAGGTCGCCTGGATGATGAGCGCGCCGAGGCCCTTATCCGACCCGATCCACTCGCCGACAATGGCGCCGATCACGGCCGTGGCCGAAGCAATTCTCAGCGAGGAGAACAGCATCGGCAATGCTCTTGGCAGGCGCAGGCTCCAGAAGATCTCCCAGCGCGTAGCCGATAGCACCCGGAACAGTTCGTGCTCGTTGTCGCTGGCCGAGTCCAGCCCGCGGATCATGTTGACCAGCGTCGGGAAGAAGCAGATCACCGCAGCGATCACGATCTTCGGCGTCATGCCGAGCCCGAAGATCAGGATGATGATCGGGGACAGCGCCAGGATGGGAATGGTGTTGAAGAACAGCACG
Organism: Mesorhizobium sp. WSM4828; assembly: GCF_055811175.1. Taxonomy (NCBI): domain Bacteria; kingdom Pseudomonadati; phylum Pseudomonadota; class Alphaproteobacteria; order Hyphomicrobiales; family Phyllobacteriaceae; genus Mesorhizobium; species Mesorhizobium sp. WSM4828. The sequence goes on from NZ_JBVVQK010000019.1 coordinate 14,555, forward strand.
ATCGGAAAATAGGCGGCCTGCAGGATGCGGCTGTGCACGAACAGCACCGCCAGCAGCACACCGGCAAGATTGCCGATGACAAATCCCGCCAGCGCCTCGATCAGCGTCGGCCAGAGATTGCTAAGCAGCAAAGCAAGACTCTTCCGGAACACGCCTGATATGGCCGCCGGCGTCGGGACGATATAGGCCGGCACGCCGAGCCATGGCAGCAGGAACTGCCAGGCGAGCAGGATCGAAGCCGCGCCAAAAACGGGCAGGGCGACGGCCAGCGCCGATGGCAAGGGCGCCTGCCTCATGAGGCCTGTTCCAGCGCGCCGCGCAGTTCGGCCATCGCGGCAACGATCGCCGGATCCTCGCGCGAACAGCGGTTGCCTGCCTGCTTGAACGGCCGCATGTCGAGGTCCCTGGCCAGGCGGCCCGGATTGGCGGCAAGAACGATGACCCGTTCTCCGAGATAGGCGGCTTCGGCGATCGAATGAGTAACGAAAAGGATGGTCGTGCCGGTGCGCCGCCACAACGACAAAAGCTCGTCGTTTAGGCGGTCGCGGGTGATCTCGTCCAGCGCGCCGAAAGGCTCGTCCATCAAAAGCAGCCTGGGTTGCCCGAGCAGCGCCCGGGCGATCGCCACGCGCTGCCGCTGGCCGCCGGACAATTGGTGCGGCAGGCGCTCGCCGAACCCGGCAAGCCCCATCAGATCAAGCAGTTCGTCGGTTCGATCGTCTATTGTCCGGGTCAGCCGGCCTTGTCCGATATCGAGCGGCAGGCGGACGTTGTCGCGCACGGTGCGCCAGGGCAGCAGGGTCGAGTCCTGGAAGACGAAACCGACATCGCGCCGCGAACGGACCGCATGCGGTGTGTCGCCAAGCACGCTGATCGAGCCGCCGAGCGGATCGAGCAGGTCCGCGACCACACGGAGCAGGGTCGACTTGCCGCATCCCGAAGGTCCAAGGATCGACAGGAAGGAGCCGGCCTCCACCGACAGGTCGAGACCGGAGAGCACTTTCACCACCGGCAGCCGGCCGCCATAGCCGACATCCAGCCTGCGGGCCTCGATCGCGTTCGCCATCAAGCGGCGGGCGCGTCGAGCTTGGGTCGGTCAGCGGCCGACAATTCGAGTATCTTGGTGGTGTAGACATCGGCTGCCGTGGGCCGGCCGTTCGGGTATTGGCCGACCTTGTCCAGCAGTGCCAGCTGCTCCTCGATCGAGGCGGGATCGAAGGTTCCCCATCCGTCCTTGGCGGTTGCACCGTCGAAGGAAAGTTTCAGCACCAGATTGATCGTCTTCTGCTCCCAACCGAGGTCCATTTCCGGATAGGCCTCGACCATCTTCTTGACGGCTTCCTGCGGATTGGCGTGCACCCAGCCCCAGCCCTTGGCGACGGCGCCGATGAATTTCGCCAGCGTGTCCGCATCCTGTTCGATCGCGGTGTCGGTAGCGAAATAGACGTCGGCATAGGAGTTCAGCCCGAGATCGCGCACCAGAAGATCGATCCTGTCGTCGCCGACGACGCTCAGCGCCTGGGTGTTGGTGATCCATCCGCCAATCGCGTCGACGTCGCCGCGCACCAGCGGCGCCTTGTCGAAGCCGACATTGACGACGGTGACCTCGGACGGATCAATGCCGTTCTTGGCCAGGATCTCATCGATGACGAAGCGCGCCGTCGGCTGGATGCCGATCTTCTTTCCCTTGAGGTCGGCCACGCCGCGGATCGGCTTGGCAGGCTTCGAAGTGAAGGCATAGGGACCGGTGCGGAAGCCGCAGGCGATGATCTTCACCGGCACGCCGCTGGCACGCGCCGCGTAGAGCTGGGGCGTTTCGGAAAACTGGCCGAGTTGTGCGGCGCCCGAAATCACCGGCGGCACCGTCGCCGCATTGGGGCCGCCGGGGCTGAATTCCACCTCGAGGCCCACGTCCTTGAAATAGCCGTTGGCGACGGCCGCGATGTCGCCGATCTGTCCGTTGGACATCAGCCAGTCATACTGGATGACGACCTTTCCGGCAGCCCTGGCGCCGGGCGTCAGCACGAGCTGCATTCCGGCCGAAGCTGCCGCGACGGCGGCGAAGCCGGCTTTCACGAAGCTGCGGCGGTTCATGTCGTAGTCTCTGTTCCCACTCATTTTTCGCTCCTGTTGCAAGACGTTCTCGTCTCTTCATTGCGCGCCGTTCCCGCGGCGCGGCGTCGTCTACGGCTGTTCGTCGTGGTAGTCGCCGGGGCCGCCGTCGAGCCAGGCGTATAATTCCCAAAGCGTGTCGTCTGGATCGGTGAAATAAGCGCAGCGCGCGTTCCAGACATAATCCTCCGGCGGGCCGTAGAAGGGGACGCCCTTGGCTGCCAGTTCGCCATGCAGCCGGTCGATCTCGCCGGGCGCGTTGAGCCTGACCGCCACGCAAACCTTGTGCGCCTGGCGCGGCGACCTCAACCTCGAGACGCCGGTGTGCCGGTTGATGTGATCGATCTCCCATGCCGCCAGCGTGACGCCCTCGCCATGGAAGTCGGCAAAGCCCTCGGCGCGACGCCGCAGGCGAAAGCCGAGTTTCTCGACGTAAAATTCAACCGTCCGCTCGATGTTTTCGACGAGCAGGCAGACGTCCGAAATCGCATATGCGCCTCCGACCGGCATGGCTATCTCCCTGTGCTGTGCGCGGCGCGCGATGCCGGCAGCTTGACGCCGACGCGGTCGGCGGCGCCGATGATGTGGGCGCGCATCGCCGCCTCGGCGGCCGTGGGATCGCCCGCGACCAGCGCCTCATAGATGCGCACGTGCTCCCCGACATTGACTTCGACCAGGTCGTGCAGCGGATTGGTGAGGCGGGCGTAGTGGATCGAGCGGCGGATCTGCTCGCAAACGAAGGAGATAAAGGTGTGGATGTAGTTGTTGCCGGTCGCCCGCGCGATCTCGCGATGGAACAAAAGGTCGGCGTCGATGCTGCCTTCTTCCCAGCGCTCCTCGCCGCTCATCCGGTCTAGCGCCGCCTTGATTGCGTCGAGGTGCTCCTGCCCGCGCCGTTCGGCGGCGAGTGCAGCTGACTCGGCTTCCAGTATGCAACGCAGTTCGAACAGCCGCTCCATATTCCCGGTCGCTTTCAGCGCCTCGCCATCGATCCGGATCGACGCGCGCTGCTCCGGCGCCAGCACGAAGGCGCCGACGCCTTGCCGGGCTTCGATCATGCCATCGGCCCTGAGTTGAGCGATCGCCTCGCGCACTACGTTGCGGCTGACGCCGAATTTTTCCGAGAGCTGCTGCTCGGTCGGCAATCGCGTGCCCGGATTGAGCTCGCCGGATTCGATCTCGCGGCTGAGGAACGCGGCGACGCGATGCGGCAGCGCCTCCACCGTGCCGATAGCGGCCAGTCTTTGCTTCATGGAAAGGTCTCCGTCGATGGCAGCAGGCAGCCGGGATTCATCGATCCCTGAGGGTCGATCGTTCTCTTGAGCGCCGTGATGAGCTGGCGATGGGCAGGCGCCAGGCCGGCCCAGAAAGTGCGATGGCGGGTGCGGCCGATACCGTGCTCGGCGCTGATCGAGCCGCCAAGTGCGCCGACGATCTGGTAGAGTCCGGCGGTGATCTCCGCGCCCTGGGCACGAGCTTCACCCTCGGCGAGCCCAGGCGGTGGCAGGACGTTGAAATGGATATTGCCGTCGCCGGCATGGCCATAGGCCTGCGGCAGCCAACCGGGATGTTCCAGCGCCACGAATTGGCGGGCTTTACCGACGAGGGCGGGGATGTCCGATATCCTGACCGCAAGGTCGGTGCGCACATGGTAGCCGCGTCTTGCCTGGCCCTCGACCAAGCCCTCGCGAATGGCCCAGAACGCCCTGGCCTGCGCAACGCTTTCAGCAAGGACGGCATCGGCAACCAGGCCGCTCTCCATCGCTCCGGCCAGGAAATCGACCAGCATGGAGCGCAGATCGACCGCAACGCTTGCGGAGAGTTCGATCAGCACGTGGACGGGAGCTTCGACCGGCGAAACGATGTCGGCATCGATCAAGCGGGCGAGGTCGATGCACTCCGAACCGATGATCTCGAAGGCCGAAATCAGATCGGATGAGGCCCGGCGAGCGTGCCGGAACAGGGTGATGGCCGCTTCGAACGAGGCGAGACCGAGATAGGCGGTCTCGACCCGGGCCGGTTTCGGGAACAGCTTGAGCTCGACGCCGGTGATGATGCCGAGCGTTCCTTCGCTGCCGATGAAGAGCTGCTTCAGGTCGTAGCCGCGATTATCCTTGCGCAGGCCGGAAAAGCCGCTCCACAACTCGCCGTCGGGCAGGACGACTTCGAGGCCGAGGATGAGGTCGCGCGCCATGCCATAGCGCAGCACGTTGGTGCCGCCGGCGTTGCTGGCCGCATTGCCACCGATCTGGCAGCTTCCCTGCGCGCCGAGCGCCAGCGGAAACAGGCAATCCTGTGCCTCTGCCGCATCCTTGATGTGCTGCAGGATGCAGCCGGCGTCGGCCTGCAGGATGAAATTGTCGGCGTCGACAAGACGAATGCCGTTCAACCGCTCCAGACTGACGACCACCGCGCCACGGCTGTCGATGTCGATTGCGCCCGCCACCAGCCCGGTGTTCCCGCCCTGCGGGATGATTCCGAGCCCGAGCGTGCCGCAGAGCCGCACCACAGCCTGGACTTCGCCGACGGAAGCCGGCTTCAGCACCGCAAGGGCTCCGCCGCGATGATCCCCGGACCAGTCCAAAAGGTATTTCGCCATGCCGGCCGCTTCGGCAGCCACGCCGCTTTGTCCGACAGCGCTCTCCAGGGCATTCAGAATTTCAGGCGGGATACCGTGAACGGTCATTACAAGCCTGCTAGGCTAAGGCATACGCTTATACATATCATCCTACAACTGCGTCGGAGTCAACGCTGTGGGGCACAAGCCCACAAGGGCTGGAGCCGAAATGTTTGCTGAGAGAACAGGGCGGAGGGCGATCGCCCGAGGATACTTAGGCGAGGCCGCCTTGGCGTGGCAGCGCCGGCCAATGCCGGTCAATTGCTGGTTCGTCTGGGGAGCAACCCGGCTCCTAGAGGTACCGCTCGACCTTCTTGCCGACGGTCAAAAACCGCAGCGGGTCGATCGCTTCGCCATTGTGGCGAACTTCGTAGTGCAGATGCGGGCCGGTCGAGCGGCCGCTATTGCCGGTCTTGCCGATGACGTCTCCGGCATCGAGCTTCTGGCCGACGGCGACGTCGATTTCGCTGAGATGCCCGTAACGCGTCACAAAACCGTTTCCGTGGTCGACCTCGACCATGCGGCCGTAGCCGCCGTTCCAGCCGGCCTTGACGACGACGCCGGCTGCCGTGACCTTGGCAGGCATACCGACCGGCGCCCTGAAGTCCATGCCGGAATGCAAGGCGGCCGTGCCGAGGATGGGGTCGGTGCGCACGCCGAACGGGCTGGTGACGCTATGGCCGGGCGCGGGGTTGGCGAGCGGCAGCCGGCGCGCTTCCTTTTTCAGATGATCCAGCGCGTCAAGCGCTTCGTCCAACTCCTTGACCTTGCTGTCGAAGACCAACGAACTGTCGAGCGGTATCAGCGGACCGCCGACGTCGCTCTTTTCGAATTCGCTGTCGACCGGCAGGCCGGCGGCCTCGAGCGCCTGCGAGATCGCGTCGGCGCTCTTGTAGGCATTGTCGGCGAGCCTCGCGATTCGCGTGAGCTGCTGGCTCTCGATGGCCTTCAGCGAGTTGTTGATCGAAACGAAGAGCTTGTCTGCCCGGTCGGCCGCGCTTTCGCTCGGCAGCGGATCGGCGCGGGTCGACCACAGCGAGAACGGCCTGGTGTCGTCACCGCCCACAGGAGCGGCAAGCGGGGCGGCAAGGCTGGCGACGGAATAGGCCATCGGCTGGATGCTGCCGGTCGCGTCGGCATGTTCATCCGGCTTTGCCGTCGGCACGGGCGGCGTTGCGACCTCGTTTTCGGCTCGTTCGAGGATCGGGCCGAGGCGGCCGTGACGCAGGCTGAGCTGGCTCTGCCGTTCCAGCAGCTCGCTGACCTTGGTTTCCATCAGTTGCTGATCGAGTAGCTGGCGGCTGGTGATGCGGTCGACCTGGCTGCGCAGTGCCGAGATGCGGTCTTCGTAGGCCTGCTGCATTCGCGCCTGCCGCGCCGTCGTGGCGCCGATCAGATCGTCGCGCAGCACCAGATAGGAGGTCGCCAGCAGATAGCCAATGACGATCGCCGCCAGCGCCGAGCCGCAAAATGCAGCCAGCCACGGGCGTATGGTGAAATGCCTTATCTGGTCGCCCCGGGCGATGATGACCGTGTGGGGCTCTTTGCGTCTGCCGAAGACCGCTGACTGACTGCCTACGTTCACGGGACCAAGCTTTCGTTACGACACCAACGACGAGCCTGATTACACATTATTAGGGTTAACAAAGTTTTGTCTTCGCGCAAAACGGGTATCGAATTGCAGCGGCCTGGCGCAGCTCTCAAATTGCGCGAACCGCCTCCAGCACGTCTTCGGCGTGCCCTTTGACGCGGACATTGCGCCAGATCCTGGCGATGCGTCCGTCCCGGCTAATCAGGAATGTCGCCCGCTCGACGCCCATATAGGTGCGGCCGTAGAGCTTCTTTTCCACCCACAAATGGTAAGCCTCGATCACCTTGCGCTCCTCGTCGGCGACAAGGTCGACGCTCAGATCGTATTTCGCCTTGAATTTGTCATGTTTTTTGATGCTGTCCGGCGACAGCCCGATGACGACAGCGCCGGCCTTTTCGAACTCCGGCTTCAACTGCGAAAAGCCGATCGCCTCGTTGGTGCAGCTTGTGGTGTCGTCCTGTGGGTAGAAATAGAGTACGATGGGTTTTCCCAGCAATGCGGCGAGGCTGAGTGAACCGCCGCCGTCGCGCGGAAGATCGAATTGCGGCGCAACATCGCCCACGTCGAGGTCAGCCATACCGATGCCCTTGTTTGAGGTTACGCGCCAGGCTGCACCGATATAATATCGAGCGGGGATTCGTCCACGATCGAATTCGTTTCAACGGAAGATTGCGTGGATCAGGAGCTGCCGCAGCACGAGAAGATCAGGTTCAGGCGTGACGAGATCACCGACCTGGGAACCTTTCCGTCCGCGTGCCGCGTCCCGCCGCTTGGGCAGGCGTCGATCGGTCGCGGCGTTCGTTTGATGGCGCGGCTGTTTGCCGGCCTCTTCGCCCTTGTGCTGCTGGCCGCCGCCGGCGTCTATGCGATCGGCGTGTCCGGCTTCGGCTCGGAGCGGCTTCGCGCGGAAGCCGAAACGGCAATCGAGAAATTGGCCGGCTTCGATGTCGACGTTGCCGTCGGGCCGGCCCGGCTGACGCTTGACGGGTCGAGCTTCATTGCGCTGCAGGTCAGCGACGTCAGCCTCAAGACCGCCGACGGAAAACCGATGGCCGATGCCGGCTGGGTCCGCTTCGGCATCCGGCTGATCCCGCTGCTTTCGGGCGAGGTACGGCTGACCAGTGCCCGGATTTCCGACGCGCACATCGTCATGGCGGCGATGCCGTCCGGCGGCGACTGGACGGCCGGGCTGCGCAACCAGGACGGCCTCATCGATCCGGAAAAACTTTCCGCCGCCGTCTTCGCCAATCTCAATCGCGCGCTCGATGCGGTGCGCGAGGATTCGATGCGCCAGATCGATCTGCGCAACGTCGAGTTGGCACTGCCCGAGACCGGATCGGTCAAGTCGGTCACCATCGCCGACGCCTCCGTCTCGCAGTCCGGACCGGGAAGCATGGAGCTTTCATCCGACGCCGATGTCGACGGCAGGGCGCTTACCATCGCCGCTTCCGCCACCCGCGATCCGGCGACGCGACGCATCACCACGCTGGACGCCAGCATCCAGGCGGCGGACGCCGACACTGCGGCGGCAGGTGGCAAATTGGGTGCGATCGCCTTGAAGCTGGCGGGGTCGGAAGGGACCGGCGACAACGGTTCGCGGCTGACCGCTGCCCTGTCGCTGACCGGATCGGTGCTCGATCTCGGTTCGCGCGGCCTGCTTCCGGCCGACATCGATCTCGATGCAACGCTCGTCGCCGGGTCGAATAAAATCCAGGTCGACAGTTTGCTGGTGAAAACCGGCCGCTCGACCTTCGATTTCGCCGGTTCGATCGGGCCGAAGCCGGCCACCGGCACAGCGGGCGAGGAGCCATCCTATCGTTACGACCTGACCAGCGACGGTTCGACCCTGGCGCCTTCGGATTCGCCGGAGCCGGCACTCAGCTTCATTGCCCGTATCGCCGGCGTTTACCAGCCGACGAGCCAAAAGCTGGTCGCCGAGCAGATCGGCGTCCGGTCCGGACCGGGCAGCGAAGTGCTGGGCACGGCTTCGGTTGCATTCGTCGCCAACCAGGCGCCGGGCATATCGGTGGCGCTCAATGTCCACGACATGCCGGTCTCGCACGTCAAGCAATTATGGCCATGGTTTTCGGCGCGCAATGCCAGGCTGTGGGTGCTTAAGAACCTGTTCGGCGGCCGCGTCGTCGACGGCAGCCTGCAATTCCAGGTCGTGCCCGGACGGCTCGGCAACGGCGTGCCGCTTTCCGCCGATGAAGTGTTCGGCCGATTCCAGGTCGAAGGATCGCGCTTCGACACTGCCGGCCGCATCCCGCCGATCCGCGATGCCGTCGGCGTCGTCGGCTTCCACGGCAACGACGTCGATGTCGCGCTGTCGTCGGGCAGCGTCTATATGCCGAGCGGCCGCACGGTGGCGGCGAGCAACGGCACGCTTACCGTCAAGGCGGCGAACCATCCGCCGGTGATCGGCGCGCTCGACATCGATGTCGCCGGCGAGGCGCCGGCAATCGCCGAGCTGGCATCCTATGACCCGATCAACGCCATGCGCCATGTCGGCCTGCTGCCGGACGACCTGTCCGGCACGGTGACCGGCCACGTCAAGGCCGATATTCCGCTGCAGTCCGGTGTCGACTCTTCCAAACTCGATTGGCTGGTGGCGCTCGACTACAAGGACCTGTCGCTGGGCAAGCCGTTTGAGGGCCAGACGATCAGCCATGCCGATGGCGCGATCACCGTCGCGCCCGACCGGGCGGTGATCTCGGCCGAGGCGCTGCTCAACGGCATTCCGGCCGAGCTCGACCTGATCGAGCCGCTCAGGGATGGCGGCCCGCCGCGCAGTCGTAAAGTAGCGCTGGTGCTCGACGACAAGACGCGCGCCACCGCCATGCCTGGCCTGTCGACGCTGCTTTCCGGGACCATCAAGGTGGCAATCGACAAGAGCGGCACCGGCAACCAGAACGTGTCGGCGGACCTGACCAATGCCAGGCTGGACATTCCCTGGGCCGGCTGGAGCAAGGGCCCCGGCATTCCCGCCAAGGTCGTCTTCGCCATGGCGAAGACCGGCGACACCACGACCCTGTCCAATTTCGAACTCGACGGCAAGACCTTCTCCATCGATGGCAGCGCGGTGCTGGTCAACGGCGCCTTGTCCTCGGCCCGGTTCAGCAAGGTCACGTTGAACAGGGGCGACGACGTCGCCGTCTCGGTGAAGCGGTCGGGCAAGGCCTATGCGGTCGAGGTCAGCGGCAGCGCGCTGGACGCACGCTCGCTGATCAAGCAATTCACGTCCGACGTCGACACCGCCACCAAGACCACCGGCGTCGATGCGATCTCGGTCAGCGCCGACGTCAGCTCCCTGACCGGCTTCCACGACGAGGTGCTGTCGAATCTGAAGCTCGACTACAGCGCCGCCGGCTCCCGGGTGAACGGTCTCAAGGTGAGCGCCACGGCAAGTTCGGGAGCCGCGATCACCGTCAGCAACACCACCGGCGGCGGCCTGCGAACGCTCAACATGAAGTCGGCCGATGCCGGCGCCATACTGCGCTTCCTCAACATCTACGAGCATATGGAAGGCGGCTCGATCACGCTGGCGCTCACCGGGGCCGGCGACGGTCCGCTGAAAGGCCAGGTCGACGCCAGGAATTTCGTTGTCGTCAACGAGCCGAAGCTCGCCTCGATCGTGTCGACGACGCCGGCCGGCGACAGCCGCAGCCTCAACGAGGCGGTCAAAGGCAATCTCGACACATCGAGGGTGAAGTTCGAGCGCGGTTTCAGCGAGATCGAGAAGGGCAGCGGCTATCTGAAGCTGCGCAACGGCGTGCTGCGCGGTCCGCGCATCGGCACAACCTTCCAAGGCACGCTCTATGACCAGAACAACAATATGGACATGACCGGCACGTTCATGCCAGCCTACGGCGTAAACCGCATCTTCGGCGAACTGCCGCTGATCGGCGCGCTGCTCGGCAACGGCCGCGACCGCGGCCTGATCGGCGTCACCTACCGGCTCAAGGGCAACGCCAACAAGCCGATCCTCGAGGTCAATCCGCTATCGGTGATCGCGCCCGGGATTTTCCGGTCGATCTTTGAATATCGCTGAGATGGGTAGGTGAGGGGGGTGAGGCGAAAAGGCCGGGTGAGGTGCTGTTCAGCGTAGCAGCGCCTAGAGGTAACGGCATGGATCCTATGGTCTCCGCGACGTCGCTTCGCGCCTGCTCCGCCCTAGGATGACGAAGCGAGGGGTGGTTTCAGCCAATCTCGAAGGTTGCTTTGCCATCGGCCGCCACGCGACCGCCTCGCTCTCCGACATCCGCGACTAGCCTTGAGCCACCATGCCTTCGTCATCCTAGGGCGGAGCAGGCGCGAAGCGACGTCGCGGAGACCCTAGGATCCATGCCGTTACAGTGGCCGAGGAATGCAGCGATCCATTGCTTGCGCCCGTCCCCGGCTAGGTTTCACCTAAGCCTCAGCAGGCGTTAGATCGGCCGCACCAGAACGACCTTCTTCTTCCCCAGTTGAACTTTGAATGCTCCGGTGTTTTCGTACAGGTCGGTCCACAAGACAATTTCGTTCGGATCGGTGACGACCCTGTCATTGATGCGTAGAGCACCTTCCGCCATCTTGCGCCGAGCTTCCGAGTTAGATGACACAAGCCCGGACGCGACCGCAATTGCAGCATTCGACCTGCCAAATTGCCATCTGTCATCCTCTCCTTTGTCGATTGTTACTGTCGGCAATGACTCGGTTGACTGACCTCTTTCGAAAAGCGCTTCTGCTGTCTTGGCTACCTCCTCCGCCGCCTCGCGGCCATGCAGCATGGCGGTGATTTCGGTGGCGAGGATCTTCTTGGCTTCGTTGATCTCCGAGCCGCCGAGCCGTTCGAGACGTGCGATCTCGGCGAGCGGCAAGGTCGTGTAGAGCTTCAGGAAACGGCCGACATCGGCATCCTCGGTGTTGCGCCAATATTGCCAGAACTCGTACGGGCTCAACATCTCCGCATCGAGCCAGACTGCGCCCGAGGCCGACTTGCCCATCTTGGCGCCGGAGGAGGTGGTGAGCAGCGGCGTCGTCAGCGCATAAAGCTGCGCGCCTTCCATGCGATGGCCGAGATCGATGCCATTGACGATGTTGCCCCACTGGTCGGAGCCGCCCATCTGCAGCCGGCAGCCGAGGCGTTTGTAGAGTTCGACGAAGTCGTAGGCCTGCAGGATCATGTAGTTGAATTCTAGGAACGACAGCGACTGCTCGCGATCCAGCCGGAGCTTGACCGAATCGAAGGCCAGCATGCGGTTGACCGAAAAATGCCGGCCGACATCGCGCAGGAAATTGACGTAGTTGATGTCCATCAGCCAGTCGGCATTGTTGATCATGACGGCGTCGTTCGGGCCGCTGCCGAATTTGAGGTAAGGCGTGAAGTTGCGGCGGATGCCGGCGAGATTGTCCTCGATGTCCTGCGGCGTCAAAAGCTTGCGCGCCTCGTCCTTGAACGACGGATCGCCGATCATCGAGGTGCCGCCGCCCATCAGGGCGATCGGCCGGTGGCCGGTCTGCTGCAGCCAGTAAAGCATCATGATCTGGATCAGCGACCCGGCATGCAGGCTCCTCGCGGTTGCGTCGAAGCCGATATAGGCGCTCACCGTTTCCGTCGCGAAAAGCTGGTCGAGGCCGGCATCGTCCGAGGTCTGGTGGATGAAACCGCGCTCGCTCATCGTGCGCAGGAAATCGGATTTGAAGGCGGACATTTTCTTTCCCGAAAAGCTTCCGGCCGAACGCGGCCCGGCTATGCATGAAGGCGGGCGTTTAGCACTCAAGCGCGATCAGCAAAAGTGGAATCCGGTTTTGTGTCCGATCGCGCTTCGGATGGCTTTGTGCGATCAGCAAAAGTGGAATCCGGTTTTCGCGTCCGCGCGGATAGCGTGCGGCCTGCTTGCGTCATTGTTTCGGCTGGCGTAATGAGGCGCCGCGCCAGCGGGGCTCTTCCTCTGGACCGCGCGGCATCGATCGAATGCCATATCCTGTGACAGAGTCGAGATGCCGGAGATATCCATCGTCATTCCTTGCCGGAACGAGGCGGCGAACCTGCCGCTTCTGCTCGACGAGATCGGCATTGCCATGGCCGGGCGGGACTTCGAAGTCATTGTCGTCGACGATGGCTCGACAGACGATACGCCTTCGGTGCTTGCAGCAGAAGCAGCGCTTCGCCGGTTTCCGCTGCGCCATCTCAGGCATGAAAAATCCGCCGGACAGTCGCTTTCGGTGCGCTCAGGCGCCTGGGCGGCGCGCGGCGATATCGTCGCCACCATTGACGGCGACGGCCAGAACGACCCCGGCTATATCCCAGTGTTGATCGACGCACTGCGGCAGGCTGGTCCCGAAGTCGGGGCCGCGCAGGGACAGCGTCTGAAGCGCCGCGACAGCAAGATCAAGCAGCTGGCGTCGCGTTTCGCCAACGGGCTGAGAAAAGCCATCCTGCACGACGAGACGCGGGATACCGGCTGCGGCCTCAAGGCGATCCACACCGACATTTTGAGGAAATTGCCGTTCTTCGACGGCACCCACCGCTTTGTTCCGGCGCTGGTCATCCAGGAGGGCTACCGCGTCGTCCATTGCGACGTCGTCGACCGCTCCCGCCGTCACGGCAAATCGAATTACGGCATCTTCGATCGCGGCCTTCAGGGCGTGCTCGATCTTGCCGGCGTCTGGTGGCTGCGCCGCAGGCGCCGCAGGATGCCCAAAGTAGAGGAAATCAGGCATGGGTAACGTGCTTCAGGAATTGGCGACCTGGCTTCACGATGTTTTCGTCAAGCAATTCGATGCCTGGGTTCTGCTCGGCTTCGTCGCCCAGTTCTTCTTCACCATGCGCTTTCTGGTGCAGTGGGTGGCGTCGGAAAAGGCCAAGCGCAGCGTCGTGCCGATCGCCTTCTGGTTCTTTTCGCTGTTCGGCGGTGGCCTGCTGCTGATCTATGCCATCCAGCGTCAGGATCCGGTGTTCATCGCCGGCCAGGCCATGGGCCTGTTGATCTATATCCGCAATCTCTGGCTGATCGCCAACGAGCGAAAGGCGGCGATGACCAAGGTCGATTGAGCCCGCGACCGGCCTGAAACCGGTCGAGCAAGCAATCCAGATTACTTGCCGTCCAGCCCGCCGTAGGACCTTACCAGCCGGACCATGTCGGCCGAGTTGGCAGTCTCGCTCTCGAGCCCCTCGGCGACACCGACGCGGTCGGCGGCCGGGCGGTTCTGGCTGACTTTCCATTTACCGCTGATTTCGGTGATTGCGATCTCCAGGCCGACGATGCCCTTGATCTGCGACTGGATAAAGGGTGCCGGAGCGTCGGTTACCGCCCATGGCGCCGAGCGGTTGCCCTCCTGCGACATCGTCAGATCGGAAATCTGCTCGGCCAGCCAATCCTGGTCTTCGATCACCGTGACGATGCCGCGCACCTGGACGATGGCGTAGTTCCAGGTCGGTACCACTTTGCCGGTTTCACGCTTGGTCTCATACCAGGACGGCGTCACATAGGCGTCGGCGCCCTGGAAGACGACCAGCACCGGCGCCAGGGGATTGTCGGCCAAAAGCCGCCATTGCGGATTGGCTTTCGCCAGATGTGCGCGCAGCCTGCCATTCGGCGGCACATCCGCGTTGAGCAAGGAGGGCGCGTCTAGAAGAAAGGGAATTGCGTTGGCGACCGGCCCCTCGGTGCCGTTCGACACCAGCAGGCCAAGCGGATGCGCCCGGATCAGCCCGTGCAGGACGTCCGGCCGTGTTTCCTGAAAGTGGGGTGGTTGGTACATCGCCGATTATCTCAGCCGCTTCGGCCGTGGGTCGGACAGTTCCCCGGCCAGCCGGCGATCGAGATAGTCCGCGCATTCCTCGATCAGAAGCTCCGCATGGTTGGCAAAGAAATGGTTGGCGCCGGGCAAGGTCTTCTGGGTGATGGTAATGCCCTTTTGCGTGTGCAGCTTGTCGACCAGGCCCTGCACGTCCTTCGGCGGCGCGACCTTGTCGGCATCGCCATGGATGATCAGGCCGGACGACGGGCATGGCGCCAGGAACGAGAAATCATAGGTATTGGGCTGCGGCGCGACCGAGATAAAGCCCTCGATCTCGGGCCGGCGCATGAGAAGCTGCATGCCGATCCACGAGCCGAACGAATAGCCGGCAACCCAGCAACTCTTGGAATCCGGATGCAGCGACTGCACCCAGTCGAGCGCCGCGGCGGCGTCGGACAACTCACCAGTGCCGTGGTCGAACTCGCCCTGGCTGCGGCCGATGCCGCGGAAATTGAAGCGCAGCGTGGTGAAATTGCGCTTCTGGAACATGTAGAAGAGGTCGTAGACGATCTTGTTGTTCATCGTCCCGCCGAACTGGGGGTGCGGGTGCAGGACGATGGCAATCGGCGCGCTCTTTTCCTTCGAGGGCTGATAGCGACCCTCCAGGCGGCCGGCCGGACCGGTGAAAATGACCTCAGGCATGAAATACTCCACTTGGCATAAATTGCGCGGCGCCCGGAACAACTTTCCCTAGGCCTTGACGCAGGGCGAGCGTCTTTCTAGAAGCTAGTTTAGAATTGTTCAAAACTGGGCGGCCAAAAGCTGTGGCTCGGCCACCCACGCCGCAAGCCGCGTAAATAGGACGTCTTGCCTTGCAATTTCAAGGAAATAACGCGCTATCTTCGCGGAACGGCTTTTGAAGGGACCAGTTGGACGCAAATGGCCGGAGCACGCGCCTATCTCGACTACAACGCCAGCGTGCCGCTGCTTGCCTCGGCGCGCGCGGCGGTGGTCGCTGCGCTCGACATCGCCGCCAACCCGTCCTCGGTCCATGCCGAGGGCCGCGCTGCGCGGCGGCTGATCGAAGACGCCAGGCGCGACGTGGCGCGACTGGTCAGCGCCAAAGCCGAGCATGTCGTATTCACCTCCGGCGCGACGGAAGCGGCCTCGACGCTGCTGACGCCGGACTGGCAGATGGGGCGCGGCGCCGTCCGCATGAGCCGGCTTTACGTGTCCGAGGCCGACCATCCCTGCCTGCTCAATGGCGGGCGCTTCCCCGCGGGGCAGGTAACGCGGATCGGCGTCGATGCCGACGGCATCGTCAGGCTCGACGTCCTGGCGTCAGCACTTAGTGCGCGTGACAAGGCCGACGGTTTGCCGCTGGTCGCGATCCACGCCGCCAACAATGAGACCGGCGTGATCCAGCCGATTGGCCGCATTGCCGAAATCGCCAAGGCGGCGGGTGGCATCCTGGTTGTCGATGCGGTGCAGGCTGCCGGCCGCATTCCGCTCGATATGTCAGCGGGTTACGCAGACTATTTGATTCTGTCGTCGCACAAGATCGGCGGCCCCAAGGGCGTCGGCGCCATTATCGCGGCGTCGGACCTGACGATGCCAAGACCGCTGGTCAGCGGCGGCGGCCAGGAAAAAGGCCATCGCGGCGGCACCGAAAACCTGGCGGCGATTGCAGGGTTTGGCGCGGCAGCGCGCGAGGCGCTTGCCGGGTTGCAAACGATCGAAGCGGTGCGGCAGCGCCGCGACGAAGTCGAGGCGATCGTGAAAACGCTTGTTCCGGACGCCGAAATCTTCGGGACCGGCGCGCCAAGACTTGCCAACACCACGTTCTTCGCTATTCCCGGCATCAAGGCCGAGACGGCGCAGATCGCCTTCGACCTTGCCGGTGTGGCTCTGTCGGCTGGATCGGCCTGTTCGTCGGGCAAAGTCGGGCCTAGTCACGTGCTGAAAGCCATGGGTTATGGCGACAGTCTCGGCGCGTTGCGCGTGTCCATCGGCCACGCGACCAGCGCTGAAGATATCGAGCTGTTTCGTTCGGCGCTGGCGACAATCGTCGCGCGGCAAGCCGGTACGGAAAAGGCAAACAGGGAAAAGGCCGCCTGAGCGCGGCAACGGAATATTTGGGCCCTTGTGGCCTGGTAGAGCCGTGCGTTCGCATTTGGCCGGGTGAATTTGCGGCATGAACGCACTATATGAAACTTACGCTGCTTCGGGTGCCCAAGGGTGCTCGTTTGCGGTGCCATAGTTTGAAAACTGCCGGGCCTTGACCCCGGCGTGGATGGAGAACGCTGATGCCTGCTGTGCAGGAGACGATCGATCGAGTCCGAAAGATCGATGTCGACCAGTATAAATACGGATTCCAGACCGAAATCGCGATGGACAAGGCCCCCAAGGGCCTGAGTGAAGACATTATCCGCTTCATTTCGGCGAAGAAGGACGAGCCGTCCTGGATGCTGGAATGGCGCCTGGAAGCCTATCGCCGCTGGCTGACGCTGGACGAGCCGAAATGGGCGCGCGTCCACTATCCCAAGATCGATTTCCAGGATCTCTATTATTACGCGGCACCCAAGAGCACGCCCGGGCCGACCTCGCTCAGCGAGGTCGATCCCGAACTGCTGAAGGTCTATGAGAAGCTCGGCATTCCGCTCAGGGAACAGGAAATCCTCGCCGGCGTGCAGAAGACCGATGCGTCGGAGCTCGAGGAAGCCAGCGACAACGTTTACAAGTCGGGCCGCGTCGCCGTCGACGCGGTGTTCGATTCGGTCTCCGTCGTCACCACCTTCAAGAAGGAGCTGGCGCAGGCCGGCGTCATCTTCTGCTCGATCTCGGAAGCGATCCGCGAGCATCCGGAGCTGGTGAAGAAATATCTCGGTTCTGTCGTGCCGACCTCCGACAATTTCTACGCGACGCTGAATTCGGCCGTGTTCACCGACGGCTCCTTCGTCTTCGTGCCCAAGGGCGTGCGCTGCCCGATGGAACTGTCGACCTATTTCCGCATGAACGAGAAGAACACCGGCCAGTTCGAGCGCACGCTGATCATCGCCGAGGAGGGGGCTTACGTCTCCTATCTCGAAGGCTGCACGGCCCCGCAACGCGACGAGAACCAGCTTCATGCCGCGGTGGTCGAGCTGATCGCGCTCGACGATGCCGCGATCAAATATTCGACGGTGCAGAACTGGTATCCCGGCGACGCCGAAGGCAAGGGCGGCATCTATAATTTCGTCACCAAGCGCGGCGACTGCCGCGGCCATCGTTCGAAGATTTCGTGGACGCAGGTCGAGACCGGCTCCGCCATCACCTGGAAATATCCGAGCTGCATCCTGCGCGGCGACGATTCCAGCGGCGAGTTCTATTCGATCGCCGTCTCGAACGGCTACCAGCAGGTCGATAGCGGCACCAAGATGATCCATCTCGGCAAGAACACGTCGAGCCGCATCATCTCCAAGGGCATTGCCGCCGGCTTCTCGCAGAACACCTATCGCGGCCAGGTATCGGCGCACCGCAAGGCGACCAACGCCCGCAACTTCACCAATTGCGATTCCCTGCTGATCGGCGACCAATGCGGCGCACACACCGTGCCCTACATGGAAGCCAAGAATTCGACCGCGCAGTTCGAGCATGAGGCAACCACCTCGAAGATTTCCGAGGACCAGAAATTCTACGTCATGCAGCGCGGCATCCCGGAGGAAGAGGCGATCGCGCTGATCGTCAACGGCTTCGTCAAGGATGTCATCCAGCAGCTGCCGATGGAGTTTGCGGTCGAGGCGCAGAAGCTGATCGGGATTAGCCTCGAGGGCTCGGTCGGCTGACCGGATAAGAATTTTCAGGAAAGAAAAAAATGCTTGAAATCAGAAACCTCCATGCCCGTATCGTCGATGACGGCACCGAGATCATTCGCGGCCTGAACCTGACGGTCAGGGCTGGCGAGGTTGCCGCCATCATGGGTCCGAACGGCTCGGGGAAATCGACGCTGTCCTACATCCTCGCCGGCCGCGAGGACTATGAGGTCACCGAAGGCGACATCCTCTACAACGGCCAGTCGATCCTCGAAATGGATCCGGCCGAGCGCGCTACCGCGGGCATCTTTCTCGCCTTCCAGTATCCTATGGAGATACCGGGAGTGGCGACCATGGAATTCCTGAAAGTTGCGATGAACGAGCAGCGCAAGGCGCGCGGCCAGGAACCGCTAAAAATCCCGGAATTCCTCAAGCGCGTGAAGGAAGCGGCGGCCTCGCTCAACATGGACATGGCGATGCTGAAGCGGCCGCTCAATGTCGGCTTTTCCGGCGGCGAGAAGAAGCGCGCGGAGATCCTGCAGATGAAGCTGCTGGAGCCGAAGCTGTGTGTCCTCGACGAGACCGATTCCGGGCTCGACATCGACGCGTTGAAGATCGTCGCGGACGGCGTCAACACGCTGCGCTCGCCGGACCGGGCCATCGTCGTCATCACCCACTACCAGCGCCTGCTCCAATACATCGTGCCGGATACGGTGCACGTGCTCTACAGGGGCCAGGTGATCAAGTCGGGCGACAAGTCGCTGGCGCTCGACCTCGAGGCCAATGGCTATGCCGGCGTGATCGGGCAAGCCGCGTGAGATGCCAGCAGGCCCGGAAGGCAAGCCAAACAAGGCGATACTGATGAATATGCACACGACACCCCAGCGAACATTGGCCGAAACGGCGCTGATCGACGCCTTTGGCGAGCGGCTGTCGCTGCTGCCCGGCGACGGCGCGGTGATGCTGAAGCGCGACGACGCCATCGAGGCGATCAAGAGCGGCCTGCCGACGCGGCGCATCGAATCCTGGCACTATACGGACCTGCGCCGGCTGCTGACCTCGGTGCCGGACTTCGATCCGGCAGCGGTCGCGAAAGCCATTGCGCCCATCGTCGAAGGCTCCAGCGTTTTGCCGGTGCTGAACGGCGTGTCGAGTACGAAACTGCCCGATATCGAAGGCGTTGTCGTGCAGCGCCTGTCGGAGAAGCTGACCGACGGCAGCGCAGCACCTGGGTTGGATTCCTATGGCAGCGACGACGCCATAGGCGCGCTGAACACTGCCTTTGTTGTCGACGGGTATTTCGTCGACATCGCTGACGGTACCAAACTGGGAAAGCCACTCGAACTGCAGAATTTGCAGGCCGGTGGCCAGACGCATGTACGCCTGGCCATCCGTGTCGGTGCCGGCGCCAGGGCTGTTATCGTCGAGCGCCAGGCGGGCGAGGGGGCGGCGCTGGTCAGTTCGGTCAGCCAGCTTGTGCTTGGCGAGGGCGCCGAAGTGACATGGCTGGTCGTGCAGGAGCAGCCGGATACGGCAACGCATCTCGCCCAGTTCAAGGCGCATCTCGGCAAGAATTCGAAACTGACACTGTTCGTGATGAATGCCGGCGGTAAGCTGGTGCGCCAGGAGGTCGTTGTGAAGACGACCGGCGAGGGCGCCGAATTCACGCTGCGCGGCATCAATCTGCTCGCCGGCGACACCCATACCGACGTCACCATGGTGCTCGACCATGCCGTGCCGCACACCGCGTCGACCGAAGTCATCCGCAATGTGGTGACCGGCAGAGCGCGCGGCGTCTTCCAGGGCCGCATCAACGTCCACCAATATGCGCAGAAGACCAACGCCAAGATGGCCTGCAACACGCTTCTGCTGTCGGACGACGGCGAGTTCTCGACCAAGCCGGAGCTGGAAATCTTTGCCGACGACGTCGTCTGCGGCCATGGCGCGACCGTCACCGAGATCGACCACAGCCATCTGTTCTACCTGATGGCGCGCGGCATCGACGAGAAGACCGCGCGCGGCCTGCTGGTCAAGGCCTTCGTCGCCGAGGTGATCGAGGAACTGGATGACGAGGCCATCGTCGAGGCGCTGGAAGCACGTCTCGACAACTGGTTCGTGGCGCACGGGTAGAGCGCCTGACCTTCTCCCCTTGTGAGAGAAGGTGGATCGGCGCGCAGCGCCGAGACGGATGAGGGGTGCTGGACGGAATGAGGCGGTGCCTCGAGAGAGCTTGTGATGGACCAGAAAGTCGAAAACATCCCCTATGACGTCGAGGCGATCCGCCGCGATTTCCCGATCCTGTCGCGCCAAGTCTACGGCAAACCGCTGGTCTATCTCGACAATGGCGCCTCGGCGCAGAAGCCGCAGGCCGTGCTCGACGCTATCCAGCACGCCTATTCCCAGGAATACGCCAACGTCCATCGCGGCCTGCATTTCCTGTCGAATGCCGCGACCGACGCCTATGAGAACGCGCGCAAGATCGTACAGAGATTTCTCAACGCGCCGAGCACCGACAACATCGTCTTCACCTCGAACACCACGGCGGCGATCAACACGGTCGCCTACGGCTTCGGCATGCCCAATATCGGCGAAGGCGACGAGATCGTGCTTTCGATCATGGAGCACCATTCCAACATCGTGCCATGGCATTTCATCCGCGAGCGCCAGGGCGCCAAGCTGGTCTGGGTGCCGGTCGACGATCTCGGCGTCTTCCACATCGAGGAATTCGAAAAGCGGCTGACAGACCGGACGAAGCTGGTTGCCATCACGCATATGTCGAATGCGTTGGGCACGGTGACGCCGATCAAGGAGATCGTGCGCATCGCGCATGCCCGCGGCATTCCGGTGCTGGTCGACGGCAGCCAGAGCGTCGTGCATATGCCGATCGACGTGCAGGATCTCGACTGCGACTTCTTCGTCTTCACCGGCCACAAGGTCTACGGCCCGTCGGGCATCGGCGTGCTCTACGGCAAGAAGGACATTCTGGAGCGCATGCGCCCGTTCATGGGCGGCGGCGAAATGATCGAGGAGGTGACGCAAGACATCGTCACCTACAACGATCCACCGCACCGTTTCGAGGCCGGCACGCCGCCGATCGTCCAGGCGATCGGGCTTGGTGCGGCGCTGGAATACATGGAAAAGATCGGCCGCGAGCGCATCGCCGCGCATGAGGCCGATCTGAAGGATTATGCGCATCAAAAACTGCGCGCCATCAACTCGCTGCGCATCTTCGGCGATGCGCCCGGCAAGGGTGCCATCATCTCGTTCGAGCTGCAGGGCATCCACGCCCATGACGTGTCGATGGTCATCGACCGGCAGGGCGTGGCTGTCCGCGCCGGCACGCATTGCGCCCAGCCGCTGTTGAAACGCTTCGGCGTAACATCCACATGCAGGGCATCGTTCGGCATGTACAATACCAGGGCCGAAGTCGATGCTTTGGCCGATGCGCTGGAAAAGGCGCGAAAGTTCTTCGGGTGACGATCATGGATGATGCCAGCCACACCGCCGAGACCGCTTCGGAAACGACGACCAATGCGGCGGTTTCCGGATCGACGATTCCCGCTGACGAACTGGCGCGGCTGACCGACGACATCGTCTCGGCGCTGAAGACGGTCTACGACCCGGAGATCCCGGCCGACATCTACGAGCTCGGCCTCGTCTACAAGATCGACATCGAGGACGACCGCTCGGTCAAGATCGACATGACGCTGACCGCGCCGGGCTGCCCGGTGGCCGGCGAAATGCCGGGCTGGGTCGAAAACGCCGTCGGCGCCGTCGAAGGCGTCTCCGGCGTCGAGGTCAACATGACCTTCGACCCGCCCTGGTCGCCCGACCGCATGTCGGAAGAGGCGCAGGTGGCGGTTGGGTGGTATTGAGCCTCGGGGCAAAATTTGATGGCTGATGATGCCTTGCCGACCGAACTGCCCGATGGTGACATTCCGCCTTCGGCGAGAGTCGTAGAGCTTTGGGGCGATCCAGTTCTGGAAGCACTCGACGAGCCTGCCGAATACCATAAAGTTATTTCAAAAATACCCGTGCCAATAAAGAATGTACTCTGCGTAGAACTATTGCATTGGCAGGTTCTAAACGGCGGCTTTTGGCAATATTTTTATAATTCTTATGGAATAACCGTCAGCGGCGCTATTCAGGGTTTTGTTGCAATGGGCTTGGAGCGA
Source organism: Mesorhizobium sp. WSM4828 (assembly GCF_055811175.1). Lineage (NCBI taxonomy): Bacteria > Pseudomonadati > Pseudomonadota > Alphaproteobacteria > Hyphomicrobiales > Phyllobacteriaceae > Mesorhizobium > Mesorhizobium sp. WSM4828. The sequence goes on from NZ_JBVVQK010000019.1 coordinate 36,566, forward strand.
CATGCAGACTTGACTCGCCAAGCTTGTGCATTGTTTGGAGAGTATTTCCCCGAAGACAGGTCGGTAAGGATGGATTTGGTAGGTAAAAGCGTCGGCGACGGCATAACTTTTGAAGCCTTGGATGATGCTTTTTATACGTTGGAGGAAAATAACCAGGATTCCGCCGTTGTCGCGCTGGACGCATACGCAACAGCCGCGTTGAAGGGGCAGTGGCAATAAACCCCTTGCAGTAAGACGCAGTTGTAACCATTTTGAGGTATGAGACGTTCCGCAGGCCTTGAACCTGCGCGAAAGTGGAGAAAGAAAACATGGGGCGCTTCGCCGTCATCACCATGACCGAAAAGGCCGCCGACCGGGTGCGCGAGATCGTCGCGACCCGTGAGAATGCGCACGGCATTCGCCTCGGCATCAAGAAGGGCGGCTGCGCCGGCATGGAATATACGGTCGACCTGGTGACCGAACCCAACACCAAGGACGATCATATCGAGCGCGACGGCGCCCATGTCTATGTCGCGCCGGAGGCAGCGCTTTTCCTGTTCGGCACCGAGATGGACTTCGAGCAGACGACGCTGCGCACCGGCTTCACCTTCAAGAACCCGAACCAGAGCTCGGCCTGCGGCTGCGGCGAATCGGTCGAGTTGAAGCCGGCCGACCTCAAGGCACTGGCCGAGGCCCGCGCTTCGGCCTGATTGGAAACCGCTAGCTCTCGACACGTTCGAGATTGGCCGAGGCCTCGCAACTTCGTCATCCCTGGGCGAAGCAGGAGCGAAGCTCCGTCGCGGAGACCCTGGCATCCATGCCGTAACCTTAACCGAAGAGTGCAGCGGAGCAGAATTCTGCATCGCAGCAGCGCTCAGAAGTCGCGGCATGGATCCCGGGGTCTGCGCCGCGTCGCTTCGCTCCTTGCTCCGCCCCAGGATGACGACGGACAGGTTTCGTCCATCCCCTGGGCACGGCATTCGCCAGCGCCCGCCGCGCCACGCAAATAGCTAATCCACCCACATCCCCGTTCGCTTGTGCCAGTCTGCGATCGACTCCTCCGGGTAGACATCGAAGACCTTGTCGCCCTTGCCGATATCCGGCTCGACCCAATTCGCCTTGTATTTCAGCATCAGATGCACCTTCTCCGGCGGCTTCGGCAGGTCGGTGTCGATCGCCGAGGCAAACGGATGCACCAAGTCCGGCCAGGTCGGATCGTAGAGCCAGAGCGCCGTCCCGCATTTCGTGCAGAAATTCCGCTCGCCCGTCGAGATCTCGCGTTGCGGGTGCTCGTCGTCCTCGATCTCGGCGCGGTAGACGCCGAGATGGCGCTTGCCCTGGATTTTCAGCGTCTCGTAATCGGCGCCGAGATTGATGGCAAAACCGCCGCCGCCCTGCTGCTTGCGGCAGATCGAGCAGTAGCACAGCATGAACGGCACCGGCGTGTGGCTTTCCACCTCGAAATGCACGGCATTGCACCGGCAGGACCCCTTGAGCAGAAGCGGCATGAAAAAACTCCGACGAAATTGATTCTGAACTTGTCAGGATGGTGCCGGTTGCGTCGATGACAAGGGGAAATCCGGGTGACATGATCGCCGCATGGACAACGAGCGCATAGAAGAGCTTTTCGAAGGCCTCGGCCCGGTCAGCATCCGTAAGCTGTTCGGCGGCAAGGGCATCTATCTCGACGGCGTCATCGTCGCCATCGTCATCCGTGGCGAATTGATGCTGAAGGCCGACGCGGAAAGCGCCCCGGATTTCGAAGCGGCCGGGTGCCGGCAATGGACCTACACCGGCTCGCGCCACGGCAAGCTCGTGTCGATGCCCTATTGGAGCGTTCCCGACAGCGCTTTCGACGATCCAGACGAGATGGCGATCTGGGCGCGCCGCGCCTACGAGGCAGGACTGCGCGCCGGCAAATAGGCTGCGTCATGCTTCGGCAATTCCGGGCCGCATTTCACACCAGGTCCCGCGCCTCGGGCACGAGCGCCAGCGCCTCGGCAAAGCTGGCGCTGGTGAAGGCGGCGCGCTCGACGGCGAGCGCCGCGGCGGCAATGCCTTCGCGCAGTGCCGCGCGCAGCGTCAGGCCGCGCAGCAGGGCAGCGATCGTGGCGCCGGCCAATGCGTCGCCGGCGCCGGCAGCATTGGTCCGTTTTTGTAGCGGCGGTGGCGAGATCGAGAACGCGCCGGTTTGGTCGAAACCGAGCAATGGACCGTCGCCGTCGGTGACCACGCCGCTTTTCAGGCCGGCGCGTCTCAGGCCGTCGATGACGCCTTGATCGTCAGCATTGATGTCAACGCCGGCGAGCACGCCGGCCTCGTGCCGGTTCATGAACGCCACGGCCAGACGGTCGAGCACCGGCGTCAGCCGCGCCGCTTTGCTGGGCGAGACCGCAAGCGCAAACACCGGCTTGCCGGCGGCGAGTGCCGCCAGCCGCTCCAGCGCGGAAGACGGCAGGTTTGCATCGCACAGCACCGCGTCCGCCGAACCGATCGCTTCCCGCACCTTGGCGCGGCGGATCTGCTTGGGAAGCGCCAGTTCGTAGAGCACCATGTCGGCAAGGCCGGCGATCAGCCCGCCGTCGCTATCGACCAGCATCGTATGGCTTGGCGTCGTGCGGTCGAGGAACACCGCCGACAGGTCGGCAATGCCGGCCTCGGTGATGGCGCGTAAAACCGTGTCGCCAAGGGCATCGCCGCCGCGCACCGAAAGCAACGAGGCCGAGACGCCGCGCCGCACCGCCCAGCGCAAGGCATTGAAGACGGCACCGCCGACATGCTCGCGCATCGTGCCGGGGTTGGAAGCGGCCGGCACGAAGGCGCCGGCAACCCGGCCGCGCCGCTCGATATAGGCGCCGCCCACGGCCAGGATCGTCGGGGATTTCATCATGCCGGCAAAATGCCCTTTGCTGTTGCCCGGGAGGAGACTAGGTCGCCGGGCGGAACCCTGCAATCGCGGCTCCGATTCGGTTGGTGACGGCAACGGCGCCGCATGCGAGGCGGGATACATCCGGAAGCAAAATTGCGAAACAAAAATAGAACAAATATGAATATCTGTTATTTTTCAAACCCTTGGCGCTCATTGACAAATGAGAACAAATGAGGTACATTCTTTTTAGGGATTGCGGGATTGTCCGGCCTCCATTGACGACCACGGGGTGATGTATCATGGCTCAGAATTCTTTGCGGCTTGTAGAGGACAAAGCGGTGGACAAATCAAAGGCTCTGGATGCGGCGCTGTCGCAAATCGAGCGTGCCTTCGGCAAGGGTTCGATCATGCGGCTCGGCGCGAACGAGCAGGTCGTCGAGATCGAAACGGTGCCGACCGGCTCGCTTGGGCTGGACATCGCGCTTGGCGTCGGCGGCCTGCCGCGCGGCCGCATCGTCGAGATCTACGGACCGGAAAGCTCGGGCAAGACGACGCTGGCGCTGCACACGGTGGCCGAAGCCCAGAAGAAGGGCGGCATCTGCGCCTTCGTCGATGCCGAGCACGCGCTCGACCCGGTCTATGCCCGCAAGCTCGGCGTCGATCTCGAAAACCTGTTGATCTCGCAGCCCGATACCGGCGAGCAGGCGCTGGAGATCTGCGACACGCTGGTGCGCTCCGGCGCCATCGACGTGCTGGTCGTCGATTCGGTGGCGGCGCTGACGCCGCGGGCGGAAATCGAAGGCGAGATGGGCGATTCGCTGCCCGGCCTGCAGGCCCGCCTGATGAGCCAGGCACTGCGCAAGCTCACCGCCTCGATCTCGCGCTCCAACACTATGGTCATCTTCATCAACCAGATCCGCATGAAGATCGGCGTCATGTTCGGTTCGCCCGAGACCACGACCGGCGGCAATGCGCTGAAATTCTATGCCTCGGTCCGCCTTGACATCCGCCGCATCGGCTCGGTCAAGGATCGCGACGAGGTCGTCGGCAACCAGACCCGCGTCAAGGTCGTCAAGAACAAGCTGGCGCCGCCCTTCAAGGTGGTCGAGTTCGACATCATGTATGGCGAGGGCGTCTCGAAGACCGGCGAGCTGGTCGATCTCGGCGTCAAGGCCGGCGTGGTCGAAAAGTCGGGCGCCTGGTTCTCCTATAATTCGCAGCGTCTCGGCCAGGGCCGCGAAAACGCAAAACTGTTCCTGCGCGACAATCCCGACACGGCGCGTGAGATCGAGCTGGCGTTGCGGCAGAATGCCGGGCTGATCGCCGAGAAATTCCTTGAAAACGGCGGCTCCGAAAGCAGCGACGACGGCTTCGAGGACGATGCCGGGGTGATGTAGGGCAAGCGACGTCTCGCGGAGCATCAGACAGGTTTGGATTTGATGTTTTGATTCTGAGTTTGTGTAATCGATGCGTTTCGAACCGCCGGCTCCGTGCCGGCGGTTCGCGTTTGACGGCGATTCAGACGCGTTTCAAAGCGCTGATGAGAGCCGGGATTTTGGCCCATTTGGTGTTTCTGGACAGGCTGGGGTGCGACCGCTAAAAGGCCATGTCTATTTTCCGCCGGCAGCCGGCGGTTCTCTCGAAAAGGCAGTATTCATGAGTGGCGTCAACGAGATCCGGTCGGCATTTCTCGACTATTTTCGCAAGGAAGGTCACGAGGTCGTCGCGTCGAGCCCGCTCGTGCCGCGCAACGACCCGACGCTGATGTTCACCAATGCCGGCATGGTGCAGTTCAAGAACGTTTTCACCGGTCTGGAGAAGCGGCCCTATTCGCGCGCCACGACCGCCCAGAAGAGTGTTCGCGCCGGCGGCAAGCACAACGACCTCGACAATGTCGGCTACACCGCGCGCCACCTGACCTTCTTCGAGATGCTCGGCAATTTCTCCTTCGGCGACTATTTCAAGGAGCGGGCCATAGAGCTTGCCTGGAACCTGATCACCAGGGAGTTCGGCCTGAAGAAGGACAAGCTGCTGGTCACCGTCTACCACACCGACGACGAGGCGGCCTCGTACTGGAAGAAGATCGCCGGCCTTTCGGACGATCGCATCATCCGCATCGCGACTTCTGACAATTTCTGGGCAATGGGCGACACCGGACCTTGCGGGCCGTGTTCGGAGATATTCATCGACCGTGGCGAGCATATCTGGGGCGGCCCTCCCGGCAGCCCCGAGGAGGATGGCGACCGTTTCCTCGAATTCTGGAATCTGGTGTTCATGCAGTATGAACAGGTGACGAAGGACGAGCGCGTCGATCTGCCGCGTCCGTCGATCGACACAGGCATGGGCCTGGAGCGCATGGCCTCCATCCTGCAGGGGGTCGAAAGCGTCTTCGAAACCGACCTGTTCCGCCACCTGATGGACGCTGCATCGTCGGCGCTTGGCAAAGGTCCGGATGCGGACACCGTCGCATCGTTCCGCGTCATCGTCGACCATTTGCGTTCGTCCTGCTTCCTGGTCGCCGACGGCGTGCTGCCGTCCAACGAAGGCCGCGGCTACGTGCTTCGCCGCATCATGCGCCGTGCCATGCGCCACGCGCAGTTGCTCGGCGCCCGCGATCCGCTGATGTGGCGCCTGGTGCCGGCGCTGGTGCGCGAGATGGGCCAAGCCTACCCGGAACTGGTGCGCGGCGAACAGATGATCACCGAGACGCTGAAGCTTGAGGAAACTCGTTTCCGCAAGACGCTGGTGCGCGGCCTGGGCTTGCTTTCGGAGGCGACGGAAAAGCTGGCCTCCGGCGACATGCTGGATGGCGAAACAGCGTTCAAGCTCTACGACACCTATGGCTTTCCGCTCGATCTGACGCAGGATGCGTTGCGCCAGCGCAACATCTCGGTCAACCTTGCCGGCTTCACCGAGGCGATGGAGCGGCAGAAGGCGGAGGCGCGCAAAAGCTGGGCTGGTTCCGGTGAGGCCGCAACCGAGACAGTATGGTTCGCGGTGCGTGAGGAGAACGGCGCCACCGAATTCCTGGGTTATGAGACCGAGCAGGCGGAAGGCCTCATCCAGGCGCTGGTCAAGGACGGCAAGACCATCGACAGTGCCGGCAAGGGCGACGCTGTTGCCGTGGTTGTCAATCAGACGCCGTTCTACGGCGAGTCCGGTGGCCAGATGGGCGATACCGGCGTGATTTCGGGCGACGGGTTTTCGATCGAGATATCCGATACCCAAAAGAAGGCCGACGGGCTTTTCGTCCATCTCGGCAAGGTGGCCAACGGCACGGTCAAGACGGGTGCGACCGTCGAGCTGAAGGTGGACCACGCGCGCCGCTCCAGGCTGCGCGCTAACCATTCCGCCACGCATCTGATCCATGAGGCGCTGCGCGAGGTGCTGGGTACCCATGTGGCGCAGAAGGGCTCGCTGGTCGCGCCCGAGCGTCTGCGCTTCGACATCTCCCACAACAAGCCGATCTCGCCGGACGAGCTCGAAGAGGTCGAGCGCATGGCAAACGAGATCGTCGTTCAGAATAGCCCTGTGACCACTCGCCTGATGTCCGTCGACGACGCCATTGCCGAGGGCGCCATGGCGCTGTTTGGCGAGAAATATGGCGATGAAGTGCGCGTCGTTTCGATGGGCACGGGCTTGCATGGCGCCAAGGCCAACCGGCCTTATTCTGTCGAGCTATGCGGCGGCACGCATGTCAGGGCGACCGGCGATATCGGCCTGGTGCGCATTGTGTCCGACAGCGCGGTCGCTGCCGGCGTGCGCCGCATCGAGGCATTGACCGGCGAAGCGGCCAGAAAGCATCTCGACGAACAGGACAAGCGGCTGAAGGCAGCCGCCGCCGCGCTGAAGATTTCGCCGGCCGATGTGCCGGCCCGCGTCGAGGCGCTGCTCGACGAGCGCAAGAAGCTCGAAAAGGAGCTGACCGAGGCGCGCAAGAAGCTGGCGCTCGGCGATCGCTCGCCAGCCGGTGTGCCTGCGGAAAACGAAACCATTGCCGGTGTCGGTTTTCTCGGCAAGGCGGTATCCGGCGTCTCGCCAAAGGATCTGAAGCCGCTGGCCGATGCCGGCAAGAAGTCGCTCGGCTCCGGCATCGTCGTCTTTGTTGGCGCCGGCGAGGACAACAAGGCGAGCGTCGTCGTCGCCGTCACCGATGATCTGACCGGCCGCTTCAGCGCCATCGATCTGGTGCGCGTCGCGTCTGCGGCATTGGGCGGGCAGGGCGGCGGCGGGCGACCCGATATGGCTCAGGCCGGCGGCCCGGACGCCTCGAAGGCCGAAGACGCGATCGCTGCGGTGAAAGCGGCTCTCGAAGCGGCGTGAATCTGCACCGGGGGCGGCACGGCCGAAGTGGCGCGCCGCCCAGCGGATATCTTTGAGGGCCGATATGCCGACGCTGACGATGTATCAGGTCGATGCCTTTGCCGAACGGGCCTTCCAGGGCAACCCTGCCGCCGTTCTCCTTCTGGAGGAATGGCTGTCGGAGCAGGTAATGCAGGCCATCGCCAACGAAAACAATCTTGCTGGGACGGCGTTCGTGCGGCCGAATGGCAGAGGTTGGGATTTGCGCTGGTTCACGCCGGTCCATGAAGTCGACTTCTGCGGCCATGCCACGCTTGCGGCCGCCCATGTGCTGGCTACGGAATACAATGGTCAGGGCGAAATGGCCTTCGCCACCCGGGTGGGCGAGCTGCGGGTTTCCCGGCGGGAAGAGACCTATCAGCTCGATCTGCCGTGTTTTCCGCCGCAGCCCATCGAGGAAGAGCTGAACTCGGCGTTGCAAGCGATATTGCCTCAGCGGCCGGTTGCGAGCTTCCGCAATTTCGAGAACCTGTTTGTCGAGCTTGCCGACGAGACAACCGTGCGATCTTTCGTTCCCGATCTGCTCAGGATCGGAACCTTTCATCCTCTCGGCCTGGTTATTACCGCGGCTGGGCGAGCCCACGATTTCGTCTCGCGTTATTTCGTGCCCGGGGCGGGCATTCCCGAGGATCCGGTAACCGGCTCCATTCATGCGACGCTGGTGCCGTACTGGGCTGAAAAGCTCGGCAAGACGCATCTGTCGGCATTCCAATGCTCGCAGCGCGGCGGGCATTTGCAATGCGAACTGGCCGGAGATCGCGTGCTGATCACAGGCCGTGCGAAGACCTTCATGAAGGCGAAGATCTACCTTCCCGATTGAGCGGTATTTCGCAGTGGGTCGCCTTCGGCGAAGCTGCCGATCTCCCCCGCAAGGGGGAGATTGGATGTCACTTCGGCTTTCGCTAATCACCAGAGGGCCTATTGCCGAACGCTTGTCTCCTCACCCAGCCTTTTCGGTTTTCGCAAAACTCGCGCGTTGAGTGATGCGCGCATACCAATCCCGAATCTCGGCAAACTCCGCCAGCAGGGCTTGTCCCTCGGCGACCTTGACGAAATAGCCGATGATTGGCGCGGCGTGCAGGTCGGCCAGCGTCAGGTCCGTCCCCAACAGCCAAGGCCCTTCGGCTTTCAGCGAAGAGAGCGCCTGCAGCGTCGTTCTCGCCTGCCGCAAACCGTTGGCGATCACGGCTTCGTCGGGCGGCGTTTTTTCCAGCCGCTCGACCGCCACATCCCAGACCATGGCCCTGTAGGCGTAGGCATCGAGCAGGCCGGTGATCTGGTTCATGCGTGCTCGACGCCGGGCTTCGACCGGCTGCAGTGCCGGGCCGTCAAAGGCTTCGTCGACGTAACGGGCGATCGCGCCGGTCTCGTAAAGGCGAAAGCCGTCATGCTCGAAGGCCGGGATGCGGCCGAACGGCTGGTGCTCGAAGTACCAGCCGGGAATGCCGTCCGCGGTAAAGATGTCGACGGGAACGAGCTCGTAGCCGACGCCCTTTTCCTCTAACACCAGCCGGACGATGCGCACATAGACGCTGTAATCCACGCCGTAGACGACGGGCTTGCCCATGTGGATTGGGCTCAGGTCATTGCTTTCTGCAAATTCTCGTCGATCTTGTCGAGGAAGCCGGTGGTCGAAAGCCAGGGCTGGTCGGGGCCGATCAGCAGCGACAGGTCCTTGGTCATGAAGCCGGACTCGACCGTCTGGATGCAGACCCTTTCCAGGGTCTCGGCAAAGCGCTTCAGTTCGGCATTGTCGTCGAGCTTGGCGCGGTGTGCGAGGCCGCGCGTCCAGGCGAAGATCGAGGCGATCGAATTGGTCGAGGTCTCCTCGCCCTTCTGGTGCTGGCGATAGTGGCGGGTGACGGTGCCGTGCGCGGCTTCCGCCTCGACGGTCTTGCCGTCCGGCGTCATCAGCACCGAGGTCATCAGGCCGAGCGAGCCAAACCCTTGCGCCACCGTGTCGGACTGCACGTCGCCGTCATAATTCTTGCAGGCCCAGACATAGCCGCCCGACCATTTCAGGCTGGAGGCCACCATGTCGTCGATCAGCCGGTGCTCGTACCAGAGCTTCTTCGCCTTGAATTCGGCTTCGAACTCCGCCTCGTAGACCTCCTGGAAGATGTCCTTGAAGCGGCCGTCATAGGCCTTGAGGATGGTGTTCTTGGTCGAGAGGTAGACGGGGTAATTACGCAGCAGGCCATAGTTCAGAGAGGCGCGGGCGAATTCGCGGATCGATTCGTCGAGATTGTACATGGCCATGGCGACGCCGGCGCCGGGTGCGTCGAACACGTCGTGCTCGATCACCTGGCCGTCCTCGCCGACGAACTTGATCGTCAGCTTGCCCTTGCCGGGAAAGCGGAAGTCGGTGGCGCGGTACTGGTCGCCGAAGGCGTGGCGGCCGACGATGATCGGCTTGGTCCAGCCGGGCACCAGCCGCGGCACGTTCTTCATGATGATCGGCTCGCGGAAGATGGTGCCGCCGAGGATGTTGCGGATGGTGCCGTTCGGCGACTTCCACATTTTCTTCAGCTTGAATTCCTCGACGCGCTGCTCGTCGGGCGTGATCGTCGCGCATTTCACGCCGACGCCGTATTTCTTGATGGCGTTGGCCGAATCGATGGTCACCTGGTCGTTGGTGGCGTCGCGGTGCTCGATGCCGAGGTCGTAATATTCGAGCTTGAGGTCGAGATAAGGGTGGATCAGCTTGTCCTTGATGAACTGCCAGATGATGCGGGTCATCTCGTCGCCGTCGAGTTCGACGACCGGGTTCGCCACCTTGATCTTCGCCATGGAAAGAATGCCTCGCTTTTGGGGAACGGAACGGCCTTGCCCGCACGGCTGCCGGCCCTGGGATGCGGCCCGTATATCAAAGGCTTTTTGGCCGCGCAAACGGCGAACCGCGCCGTTAGTGCCGGCATTCCCTGCCAAAGCTTCATTTTCGCTGCCAAATGTGGCAGGGGACTGCGAAATGCCGCAAACAGCAGCTCATTGACAGCCATGACCGCCACCCAGGATCCCGACAACCCTCTTGCCTCCGGAACTCCAGCGTCCGGACCGGCGATCATCCTGGTCGAGCCGCAGCTCGGCGAGAATATCGGCATGGTTGCGCGCGCCATGGCCAATTTCGGCCTTGCCGAGCTGCGGCTCGTCAATCCGCGCGACGGCTGGCCAAGCGAGAAGGCGCGTGCCGCCGCAAGCCGCGCTGACCACGTCATCGATGCCGTCACGGTGTTCGACGACCTGGCCTCGGCGGTTGCCGATTTGAACTTCGTCTTCGCCACCACGGCGCGCGCACGCGACAATTTCAAGCCGGTGCGCGGTCCGGTCGAGGCGGGCAGGGCGCTGCGGGCGCGGCAGCGGGCCGGCCAGCGCACTGGCATCCTGTTCGGCCGCGAGCGCTTCGGCCTCTATAATGACGAGGTCGGCCTCGCCGACGAGATCGTCACCTTCCCCGTCGACCCAGCCTTCTCCTCGCTCAACATCGCCCAGGCGGCCCTGCTGATGTCCTATGAATGGATGAAGTCCGGCCTGGAAGACGAGACCAGGACCAACTTCTCCGGCCCCGAAATGCCGCCGGCTGCCAAGGAAGAATTGCACGGCCTATTTGCGTATCTGGAAGGTGCACTCGAGGCGCGCGGCTATTTCCGCCCGGCAGCGAAGAAGCCGAAGATGGTCGACAATTTGCGCGCAGTGCTGACCCGCCCCGGTTTTGCCGAGCCGGAGCTCAAGGTGCTGCGCGGTATCATATCATCGCTGGACAGGTTCTCGCCGGCCATGCCGCGCGGCGACGGATCGCCCGGCGACGATCCAAGGCGGCTCCCGGCCGCCGCAGCACGCGCTGCGAGGGCGAAAGACAAAGACTAGCCTCGGAACTTCCCATACCTCACCAGTAACCGAATTTTATTTGGTTTGATCCATGGTTTTCAAAACGATGGATTCTGGGATGTTTAGCTCAAATATCGGTCGTCTTCGCTTTTTCTTCTATTCCGTGGCTCTGCTGGTTGCGGAAATCGTGACCTTTGTGCTGTGCGTCTTGTGGACCATCGGCATCGAGGGCTTGGCCAATTCGCAACCTGGTCCTTCCAGGGAAGGACTGGCCGCGGCCGTTCTCGTCGCCTCGCTGGTGATCGTTCTATTCCGCGCGAATTTCGCCTGGCGTCGAAGCCGCGACGCGCAAGGGTCGGGTTGGATCCTTTGGTCGTATATCGTGTTCTCGACGCTGTTCGCGATCCTGCAGGCCGGCACTGTTCTTGTCGTAAAATTCGACGGCGAAGATACGCATTCCGGCCTTAACCTGCTGGGATTAGCTCTTGTTGGGCTGTGGGCCGTCATCTTGGCGGCCAAGCCGGCGGATGGTGGCTCTTCGGATATGGCGTCATCCCTGAGTTTCGACGATTTCGACCGGCCCGGGCCGCTGCGAGGCACCGCGGCGCTTCATTCAGCGTCAGCCGCCGGCGTGACGGCTCTGGCTGCGCCCTCCGCCAAGCGCGCCGCACCGGTGTCGTCGAACCCCGCTGCATCTCAATCTGCATCTCCCGCGAACGGCCGACCGCGGGCCGGCGGTTTCGGCAAGCGCGGTCTTGTGTGACCGGCTGCCGCATCAAGGCCACGATGGCTCCACATAGAAGCATCCGGGATAATGCATCATTGGCCGAAGCAAAATGCATGGGCCGGCCTTCTCTCGTGATCTCGTTTGTGATTCCCCAGCCTTCAGTGATTCCCAGCCCTTAGTGACTCAATGACAATGACCGATTCATCGAGCGCCCGTCCGATCCTGATGTTCGATTCCGGCATTGGCGGCCTCACCGTGCTGCGTGAGGCGCGCGTCCTGATGCCTGACCGCCGCTTCATCTATGTCGCCGACGACGCGGCGTTCCCCTTCGGCGCCTGGGAGGAGCCGGCGCTGAGAACACATATCCTGGAGTTGTTCGCCAGGCTGCTCGACCGGTTTTCGCCGGCCATTTCGGTCATCGCCTGCAACACCGCCTCGACACTGGTCATCGATGCCTTGCGCGAGAGGTTTCCCGGCCACCCTTTCGTCGGCACCGTGCCGGCCATCAAGCCGGCGGCGGAACGCACGCGCTCAGGCCTGGTTTCGGTGCTGGCTACGCCCGGCACCGTCAAGCGCCAGTACACGCGCGACCTGATCAGCAGATGGGCGCAGACATGCCATGTCCGCCTGGTCGGCAGCGACAGGCTGGCGGGATTGGCCGAAGCCTATATGCGCGACGGTTTTGTCGACGAGGACGCCGTGCGCGCCGAGATCGCGCCGTGCTTCGTCGAGCATGACGGGCTGCGCACCGACATCGTCGTGCTTGCCTGCACTCACTATCCTTTTTTGGCCAACCGCATGCGGAAAACAGCACCTTGGCCGGTCGACTGGCTGGACCCGGCCGAGGCGATCGCGCGCCGGGCGCTCTCGCTGCTTGCCGATACCGAGGCCGGTAATCGCAGAGAGGCGCTGCCGGAAGGCGCCGACCTTGCGTTCTTCACCTCGAACAGCGCCAATTTTCCCACGCGCCGGCTGATGCAGGGATTTGGCCTGGCGATACCCTGACCGCAGGCAATTGTCGCTTTGGGAACATCGCACCAGACAATGCGTTTTCCTCTCATTGGAACGGGAGAAACCATCATGCCAGCCACCTCAAAAGCCCAGCAGAAAGCGGCCGGCGCGGCATTGTCAGCCAAGCGCGGCGAGACCAAGAAGGGCGCGCTCAAAGGCGCGTCGAAGGGAATGTATAAATCCATGAGCGAAAAACAGCTCGAGGAATTCGCCGAGACCAAGCGCAAGGGCCTGCCGGAAAAGAAGTCGAAACACTGATCGACTGACCGTTCAGGCCGCGGATGCCGGTCAATTAAAAGGGCCCGCGGCTGAGCCGCGGGCCCTGAAGTCTCAACGGGCGAGGCCGAAAAATTACCAGTTCCAGCCCCAACCGCAGCGCCGCACTTTGTAGCGGATGACCTTGCGATGGCCGTGGCGCCATACCACCTTCTTCTTGACCACGATGCGGCAGACCTGGTGATGCCTGTGCCCGTGCCAATGCCGCGCCTGCGCCGGCTCGGGCGCGACCGCCATCGTGCCGGCCATCACCGCGGCTCCTACCAACGTAAGGAAGAACTTCTTCATGCGAATTCCAGCTCCTCTGATTTCAGTCCCTTCCTGATGCCGCTGGCGCAACCTCCCGCCACATCCGGCACGTTCTACAACCATGACACTACCCGGTTCGGCGATTCGCGCCAGCCGGAAGCTTGACAGCGGTTAAATCTCCGTTTAACCAGCCCACCAACACCGGGCCGCAATGCCCGGTGGTTTTCTTTATGTGTGCAAGACGTTTGGGAAGCCGGTTTTACTTTCCCTATGTCTTATTTGAAATGACGTGTCCCGTGGGCTTTCCGTCGCGTTGCGTGGAAAACCCTGTCAGGTCTCGAAAACGGAGGCCAGAGGAGGGCGCGTTTCCTTCACCCGGACCATGAGGTTCCGGGTGCGTTGTTTTGAAAGGGAATGCGATGAGCAAGCGCGAATCCGCGAAGTACAAGATCGACCGCCGTCTCGGCGAAAACATCTGGGGCCGCCCGAAGTCCCCGGTCAACAAGCGTGAATACGGCCCCGGCCAGCATGGTCAGCGCCGCAAGGGTAAGCTTTCCGATTTCGGCCTGCAGCTGCGCGCCAAGCAGAAGCTGAAGGGCCACTATGGCGACGTTTCGGAAAAGCAGTTCCGCAAGGTCTATGAAGAGGCGGACCGCCGCAAGGGCGACACCTCGGAGAACCTGATCGGCCTGCTCGAATCGCGTCTCGACGCGGTCGTCTACCGCGCCAAGTTCGTGCCGACAATCTTTGCGGCGCGCCAGTTCGTCAATCACGGCCACGTCAACGTCAACGGCAAGCGCGTCAACATCGGCTCGTTCCGCTGCAAGCCGGGCGACATCATCGAAGTGCGCGAGAAGTCGAAGCAGCTGGTCATCGTGCTGGAATCGGTGGGCCTGGCCGAGCGCGACGTGCCCGATTACATCGAGGCCGATCACAACAAGATGACCGCGGCCTTCACGCGCATTCCCGGCCTGGCGGACGTTCCGTTTGCCGTGCAGATGGAACCGAACCTGGTCGTCGAGTTCTATTCGCGCTGATCGGCGCGTTCGTTGCGATACAAGGAAGGGCCGCCCTCGAGGCGGCCTTTTCTTTTTTCGTTCCTTTTCCGGGACGTGATTCGGAAATCGATTTCGATTTTCGGTCCGATGCGCTACTGCGGGCGGCAACAGGACTTTAGGGCCGACGCGCCGTGAACATGCAGCCAGACGCCAAAACGCTTGACCCGATCGCCGACGCCGAAGGCGGCTTTCATCCGCTGTTTGCCGATGTGCCGTCCTCCGTCGAGTTCAACAAGCTGCGCAAACGGCTGTTGCGGCTTGCCCGCCAGGCGATCGACGATTTCTCCATGGTGAGGCCCGGCGACCGTTGGCTGGTCGCTCTGTCGGGCGGCAAGGATTCCTACGGCCTGCTTGCCGTGCTGCTCGATCTCAAATGGCGCGGGCTGCTACCGGTCGAGCTGTTGGCCTGCAATCTCGACCAGGGCCAGCCGAACTTTCCCAAGCACATATTGCCCGATTATCTCGATAGATATGCCATTCCTCATCGCATCGAATATCAGGACACCTATTCGGTGGTCACCGACAAGCTGGCCGAGGGCAGCACCTATTGCTCGCTGTGCTCGCGGCTGCGGCGCGGCCATCTCTATCGCATTGCGCGCGAGGAGGGCTGCTCGGCCCTGGTGCTCGGTCATCACCGCGAGGACATACTGGAAACCTTCTTCATGAACCTGTTCCATGGCGGGCGCCTGGCCGCCATGCCGCCGAAGCTGCTCAACGACGAAGGCGATGTCATGGTGCTGCGGCCGCTCGCCTATTGTGCGGAAGCCGATCTCGAGAAATTCGCCGGCGCCATGAAGTTCCCGATCATTCCGTGCGATCTGTGCGGTAGCCAGGAAGGTCTGCAGCGCAACGCCATGAAGGCGATGCTCGACGACATCGAGAAGCGCATGCCCGGCCGCAAGGACACGATGATCCGCGCCATGGCCAATGTGCGCACGTCGCATCTGCTCGACAGGAAACTGTTCGATTTCTCCGCCCTCAACGAAACCCTCACCACCAGGCGTCCCGATGACATTTGACGATAGCGCGATCGACTGGCTTGCCGACCTTCTGTCGGAAGCCGCCGTCGCCGAGATCATGCCGCGCTTTCGCCGGTTGAGCGAGGGCGACGTCCGTCGCAAGACTTCGGCCGCCGATCTCGTCACCGAGGCCGACGTCAATGCCGAACGGCTCATCACCGCCAGGCTGCTTGAGCGTTATCCCCACGCAATGATCGTCGGCGAGGAGGCCTGCTCCGACGACCCGACGCTGCTCGACGGTCTCGGCGATGCCGAACTCGCCTTCGTCATCGACCCGGTCGACGGCACTTTCAACTTCGCCTCCGGCGTGCCGCTATTCGGCGTCATGCTTGGCGTCGTGATCAAGGGCGAGACGGTCGCCGGCATCATTCACGATCCCGTCGGCAAGGACTGGCTGATCGGCGTTAGTGGCGCCGGCAGCCATATCCGCCATGCCCATGGCAATCTGGAAAAGGTCCATGTCGCCAAACCGGCGCCGATGTCGGAAATGACCGGTGCGGTCTCATGGCACTATGTGCCCGAGCCGGACCGCTCACGTCTGGCGCGCAACCAGACCAAGTCGCTATCGCAGTTCAATTATCGCTGCGCCGCTCACGAATACCGCCTGCTGGCCAGCGGCCACGGCCATTTCGTCGTCTACAACAAGCTGATGCCCTGGGATCACCTGGCCGGCGTGCTGATCCATGCGGAGGCCGGCGGCCATGCCGCGCGCTTCGACGGCAGCGCCTATCTGCCGTCGCATGTCGGAGGTGGCCTGCTGGTCGCGCCGGACCGGGAGAGCTGGCGAGAGCTGCGCCGCGAGCTCTGGGCCGAATAATTCTTCGCTGCCAAACTTGTCCAATCCTGTGCGAAACCGGAAACCTCGAATGAAACCTCGGTCCGCAATTATTGCAACGGCCTTTGCCCTTGCCTTGGTTGCCGGTGTCAATGAAGCAAGATCTGAGGAACGCGCATGTCGCAGCCCCGACTCCGTCGACACCATAGACGAGATGTTCTCCGCGATCTTCGCCTGCTGGGAGCCGCCGCCCGGAACCGCGGGCATGACCCTGACGCTGCAGTTCTCAATTCGCCGAAACGGCACGCTTATCGGCAAACCGCGCGCCACTTACTCCCATCTAGGGGACGACGGTCCGCTCAACCGAGCCTTCGTGGCTTCCGTCCTCGAGGCGCTCGACAAGGCTCTCCCACTGCCCGTTTCGGACAGCATGGGTGGAGCAATCGCAGGACGTACGCTGTTCCCTCGCTTCACCGCGGTCAGTGAGGGTGCATCCTAGGCGCGCCCCGCAATGTGCATTAAACCGGCGGGTTATGCGGCTGGAACAGTCTGCCGCGCTCGGCCAGGAGGATCATCAGCAGCGCTGCCACTGACACGCTGCAGAACCCGGCGGCCAGCGGCGTCACCGTGCCGTTGAAGGCTTGGCCGATCAGCGTGCCGAGAATGCCGCCAAGAAATGTCTGCATGAACCCAAGAATCGACGACGCAGTGCCGGCCAGGTGCCCCAGCGGCTCCATGGCGAGCGCGTTGAAGTTCGCGCCGAGCGCGCCGAACGGGACCATGGCGCAGGCAAAGAAGATAATGAAGAGCCAGAGCGGCATCTTCATTTCGATGGAAACGACCAGCCAGGCAAGGCTGATTGCCAGAAACAGCAGCAGCGCGCTTTGCGACAGACGGCGCATGCCGATGCGGCCGACGAGGCGCGAGTTCAGGTAGTTCGAAAAAGCAAGCACGCCGGCAACCCCCGCGAAGATGACCGGGAACATCTCGCCGACATCGAACACGCTGACATAGATCTGCTGGGCCGAGGCGATGAAGCCGAACATGGCGCCGAAGATGAAGGTGCTGGCGAAGGCGTAGCAGAGCGCGATGCGGTTGGTGAGAACGATGCGGAAGCCGCCAATGATGGAGGACAGCGTCAGCGGCCGGCGATATTCGGGGTGTAGTGTCTCGGGCAGGCGCAGCAGCGACCAGGCGGACACGATCAGTGCGCCGGCTGCCATGGTGACGAAGATCACATGCCAGGTCGCAAACAGCATGATGAACTGGCCGATACCGGGCGCCACCACCGGAATTGCCATGAACACCATGAAGATCAAGGACATGACTTCGGCCATGCGCCTTCCGTCGAACGTATCGCGCACGATCGAGACGGCAATGACGCGCGTCGCCGCCGCACCGATGCCTTGCACGGCCCGGCATAGCAGAAGCGTGGCGAATGACGGGGCGATTGCCGCAGCGCCGGCCGCCACGACGTAGATCACCAGCCCTGCGACGAGCGGCGCGCGGCGCCCGAAGCGGTCCGAGATCGGCCCGAAGAACAGCTGTCCGCCGCCAAAGCCAAGGATATAGGCGGTGACCACATATTGCCGGTGGTTTTCATTTTCGACGCCGAGCGAGGCGCCGATCTGCTGCAGCGCCGGCAGCATGATATCGATGGCCAGCGAATTGAGCGCCATCAGCGCCGCGCACAGCGCAATGAATTCCCAGCGCGGAATGGGCAAGGTGCTTGCCTTTTGCTGCGCTTGTGCTTGCTGATCCACGGCCAGTCCGATCCTCAAACGAAAATGCGCCGGCTGGCCGACGCATCCATTCGTTGATTGCCCCGATACCGGGCAGAACTTTTTGCCAAGCTGCCCCGGCGCTTAGCGCTTGACCCCCGAAAATCGCAATCGGAAGGTCATACGCAGAAACAGAAGTCAGGCGGCGCCTTTGACGCTGACGCCCTTTTCGACGAGGAAGGTCTGCAATTCGCCTGCCTGGAACATCTCGCGGATGATGTCGCAGCCGCCGACGAACTCGCCCTTGACGTAGAGCTGCGGGATGGTCGGCCAGTTGGAGTAGTCCTTGATGCCTTGCCGCAGTTCGGCCGACGTCAGCACGTCGACGCCTTTATAGTCAGCGCCGATATAGTCGAGGATCTGCACGACCTGGCCGGAAAATCCGCATTGCGGGAAGCCGGGCGTGCCCTTCATGAAGAGAACGACGTCGTTGCCCTTCACTTCATTGTCGATGTAGTCGTTGATGCCGCTCATGGAAAACCCTTTCATGCCTGTGGGAGTCAGGCTCGAACATTACCCTTCAAATAAACCCATGGGTTGCGCGAAACAAGATGTTTGCCGCCTTGCCATGCAAATGGCGCAAAGGAACGTCCGACCTTGGGCCAAGCCGTTGGCCACCATCTTCCCCGAGGCGCGATGAAAAGACGATATCCCGCCGGGTTCCTCCTCGCCGTTCTGGTCGCCGCATTGATCTTGATCTGGTGGGCCAAGTCGCCGAGAGAGCCACCGCTGGTCGTCGGCGGTGAATTGCCGGCGCTGTGCCGCGATGCGAGCTTCGAGGCGGTCGCCTATGTCGTCTGCGAGATCGATCTGCGCCGCTATGACGTCGGTGTGTTCCACACAGGCCTCGACGGCAAGGCTTTCGGTTCACTGGACAAATTCGACAAGGCGATGGCGGATCAGGGCCGGACGGTGCTGCTCGCCATGAACGCCGGCATGTATCACCAAGACCTGACCCCAGTCGGCCTTCTCGTCGAAGACGGCCAGGAGAAGGCGCCGATCAACGTCGCCGACAGCGAAGGCAATTTCTTCCTGAAACCGAACGGCGTGTTCCTGGTCCGCAAGGACGGCAAGGCGGCGGTCATGGAGACAAGCGCCTATGCTGCCGCCAGGCCGGACGTGATGTTTGCCACGCAATCCGGCCCGATGCTGGTGATCGACGGCCGGCTTCATCCTCGCTTCGAGCAGAACGGCACATCGCGCTATATCCGCAACGGCGTCGGCGTGCGTGACGAAAACACCGTCGTGCTGGCGATCTCGCGCTCTGAAGTCAGCCTCGGCAGCTTCGCACGGCTATTTCGCGATGGGCTCGACTGCGCCAACGCGCTTTTCTTCGACGGCGTCGTTTCGGCGCTGTCGAACGGCGAGCGGATGATTGTTGGTGGAAACTATACGGCCGGGCCGATCATTGCCGTGACCGGGAAGACGCTTGCGAGGCGATAACTGGAAGGGAGTTCAGTCCGGCACGCTGGTCTGCAGGGCAAGCGCGTGCAGCACGCCGCCCATGTTGCCCTTCAGCGCGTCATAGACCATCTGGTGCTGCTGGACGCGGCTTTTGCCGCGAAAGCTTTCTGCCACAACCTCGGCCGCATAATGGTCGCCATCGCCGGCCAGGTCGCGAATCGTCACCTTGGCGTCCGGAATGCCTTCCTTGATCAGCCGTTCGATGTCGTGGGCGTCCATTGCCATGCGAGGATTCCTTGTTCAGGTCGTGATCTCATAGATATGGTCGAAATGGCGTATGAACCACACCGAAGGGGCGCCACTCGATCACATCACGGATCCACGACCTCATTTGCCATGAAGCGAGGGAACCAGGATTCGTGGGCGGCGGTCAATTCGCTGACCGGTATCGCACGTGCCTCGCCCAGCTTCAATTCGCTGCCGCCGGTCGAGCCGATCCATGGTGCGAAGATGCCGAGCTTGCTTTGCTGTTCGCGAATGGCGTCCCACGCCTCGCTCTGCGGGTCGATCGACAGCGTCAGGAGATAGCGGCCCTGATCCTCGCCGAACCAGACCGGGACCGGATCTGTACCGATCAGGCCGGGAATGGTCGCGCCGATGCCTGAGGCCATCGCCATCTCGGCCAGCGCCACCGCGATGCCGCCATCGGAAACGTCATGCGCCGCGGTAACGACGCCGGAGCCGATCAGCGCCCGCACATGGTCGCCGACCCGCTTCTCGTGGTCGAGATCGACCGGCGGCGGCGGGCCGTCGGCGCGGCCATGGATGTCGCGCATATAGGCGGACTGGCCAAGATGCGTGCCCCACATGGTCGGCGCGCCGACCAGCACGATCATCTGGCCTTCGGCGGCAAAGCCGATGCGCACCATTTTCGACCAGTCGGCAATCAGACCGACGCCGCCGATGGTTGGCGTGGGCAGGATGCCCTGTCCGTTGGTCTCATTGTAGAGCGAGACGTTGCCGGAGACGATCGGAAAGCCGAGCGCCCGGCAGGCATCGCCGATGCCTTTCACAGCGCCAACCAGCTGGCCCATGATCTCCGGCCGTTCGGGATTGCCGAAATTGAGGTTGTCGGTGGCAGCGAGCGGCAGAGCGCCAGTGGCTGTCAGATTGCGCCAGCATTCGGCCACCGCCTGCTTGCCGCCCTCGTAAGGGTCGGCTTCGCAATAGCGCGGCGTCACGTCGGAGGAGAAGGCGAGCGCCTTGGTCGGGTGGCCGTCGACGCGCACGACGCCGGCGTCGCCGCCGGGAAGCTGCAACGAATTGCCCTGGATCAGCGTGTCGTACTGCTCCCACACCCAGCGGCGCGAGGAAAGGTCCGGTCCGCCCAGCAGCTTGAGCAGTGCGTCGGCCACATCGGCTTGCGGTGCATCGCCAGCCAATGGCACCGGCTTCTTCGGCTCGACCCAGGGACGGTCATACTCCGGCGCCTGGTCGCCGAGATCCTTGATCGGCAGGTTGGCGACCTCGTCGCCCTGGTGCAGCACGCGGAAGCGCAGATCGTCGGTGGTCTTGCCGACGATGGCAAAATCAAGGCCCCATTTGTGGAAGATCGCCTCGGCCTGTTTTTCCTTTTCGGGGCGCAGCACCATCAGCATGCGCTCCTGGCTCTCCGAAAGCATCATCTCATAGGCGCTCATACGCTCTTCACGCACCGGCACCTTGTCGAGATCGAGCTCGATGCCGAGGTCGCCCTTGGCGCCCATTTCTACGGCAGAGCAGGTGAGGCCGGCGGCACCCATGTCCTGGATGGCGATAACGGCGCCGGACGCCATCAGTTCGAGGCAGGCTTCGAGCAGGCATTTTTCGGTGAACGGATCGCCAACCTGCACGGTGGGGCGCTTCTCGTCTATCTTGTCGTCGAATTCGGCCGAGGCCATGGTGGCGCCGCCGACACCGTCGCGCCCGGTCTTGGCGCCGAGATAGACGACCGGCAGGCCGACGCCCTTGGCCTCGGACAGAAAGATTGCGTCTGTCTTCGCGAGGCCCGCGGCAAACGCATTGACCAGGATATTGCCATTGTAGCGGGCGTCGAAATTGACCTCGCCGCCGACCGTCGGCACGCCGAAGGAATTGCCGTAGCCACCGACCCCGGAAACGACGCCGGCAACGAGGTGCCTGGTTTTGGGATGGTCCGGCGCACCGAAGCGCAGCGCGTTCATCGCCGCGATCGGCCGCGCGCCCATGGTGAAGACATCACGCAGGATGCCGCCGACGCCGGTCGCAGCTCCCTGATAAGGCTCGATATAGGAGGGATGGTTATGGCTCTCCATCTTGAAGACGACGCAGTCGCCATCGCCAATGTCGACCACGCCGGCATTCTCGCCCGGGCCCTGGATGACTTGCGGCCCGGTGGTCGGCAGCGTGCGCAGCCACTTCTTCGACGATTTGTAGGAACAATGCTCGTTCCACATCGCCGAAAAAATACCGAGTTCGGTAAAGCTCGGCTCGCGCCCGACCAGGTCGAGGATGCGCTGGTACTCGTCGGGCTTCAGCCCGTGCGCGGCAATGAGTTCCGGAGTGATCGGCACGGAATTGGAAATGGTCATGATCGGCAATTTGTGTCCTTGGGATCGAGTCCCGTCTTATCGCAAGCTTTGCAGCCGATACACCCCGTCGGATGACTAAAACGACGGAAAGCAACAGCTGGCCGCAAGTAGCGAAAGATCGCCACTCAACCCGCCGGTTTCAAGCCGGTTCAGGAAAAGCTGTCATAGCCGGCGCGGCCTTCGTCCAGAAGCCGCCGGATCACCGCGACGCCGTGCGCGATATCGTCCCGCTGTCGCGGCTGCGAGATGCCAAACCGCACGCCGTGAAAGGCCTGTTCGGAACGTCCCGCCTTGAACTCGTCCTCGTCGTCGATGAGCACGCCGTGTTCGAGGCAAGCTTGTTTGAAAGTGCCGGAAAGCCATGGGTCCGGCAAAGTGAGCCAGACGAAGGGCACATTATCCAGCGCCTTGAAGTCGAAGCCGTCGAGTGTCTGGCGCACGATCGCAATGCGCGAACCGACCTCGCCAATGCTGCGCTTGCGCATCTCGGCGGCCTGACCGGACAGCACCAGCCGGCTGCCCACCTCCGCCAGCAGGAAGGGCAGGCCGCCCGTCATCATCTTGTGGGCGACCCGGATGCGGTGACGATAGGCCGGCGGGCAGGCGAGCCAACCGCCGCGAACACCCGCCGCGACCGATTTCGACAGGCCGCCGGCAACGATGGTCCGTTCGGGAGCATATTCGGCCAACAAAGGTGTCGGATCATCGGTCAGTCCGCCATAGAGATCGTCCTCGATCAGGACGACGTTGTATTGACGGGCGATATGCGCGATTGCCTCGCGGCGCGAGGCCGACAGCGTTGTCAACGTCGGATTTTTGGCCGTCGGCATCAAAAACATCATCTTCGGATGCTTTTGTGCACAGACGCGTTCGAAATCCTCGGGATCGATGCCCTCGTCGTCAGCCGCCACCAATGCGGTCCGGCGACCAATAAGGCCGGCGCTGCGGGAAATCTGCGAATAGGTGAGGTGCTCGAAGACGACATAGTCGCCTGGGGCGGTGAGCCCCGCAATGGTTGCCATCACCGCGGCGTGGGTGCCGAGCGTAGGAACGATTGCATCTGCGGCCGGGCGAAAGGAATTGCGCGACAGCCAGCGCCTGCCGGCCTCGAACCAGCGGTCCGGGAAGTCACGCGTGTAGCTTGAAATCTCATGCGGATGGTCTTGGGCCGTGCGTGTCAACACGTCGGCGACGATGGCGCCCTGGCCGACATCCGGTGCGGCGGTGCTATCGAAGCGCAGCTTGTCGCCGGGCGCATCCATATAGCGCGTGCCTTGTTCGACCGTCCCCAGGAACTCCGGCTTTGCGCTCTCCGACTGCTGAGCGAGAACATAGGTTCCGCGGCCGACCTCGCCGCTCACCAGACCGCGCTCGCGCAGCAATTGATAGGCCCTGCCGACGGTGCCGACGGTCGTGCCGATGTCGTATGCCAGATCGCGCTGCGGCGGCAGCTTTGCTCCTGCACCGATCAGGCCGCGGTCGATGTCTGTCTCGATGGAATCGGCAAGCCGCTGATAGAGTGGGCCGGTACCGGCGGTAAGATCTGGAAGCCAAGTTGTCATGGTGACAATTTTCTACATTGCACCGAAATGAGAGTCAATACATATGAAGCGGGCCGTATAAAAGGGCACAATTGCAATATTGGCAGAAGACAAATGGGTACAATAGAGACAATCCGATACGCGGCAGTTGAATTGACCGGAAGCCGCTCGTCGGGCCGGAGATCCTATGTTCGCCGGCTCGTGCAAGTGGTCACGTCATTGGTCCGATGGATCGACAGCCTGCTGGATCGCCGGCGAAGTCGGCTGGTCCTGCTCGAGATGACCGACGCCCAACTCAAGGATATCGGCATTTCGCGCTGCGATGCCCATCGTGAGGGTCTGAGGCCGTTCTGGGACTGAGCCGCCACGCTGGTCATTGAGGAGATGCGCCCTCCTTCTTGCGTTCACCGGATTCCCGCCTGCGACGCTTCTGATGAATAGGGGTATTGCTGAAAACAGCTATTCCACCTCTTTTCCGGTGTGAAGGAGATGGTCATGGCGAGTTTCACCCTCACAGATCTCGGTAACAAATCCGGCGAGGTCGTCGAGGCCGCGTTCCGTGGTCCCGTCGACATCACCAAGCGCGGCAAGCGAAAGTTCGTGCTCCTGACGGCAGAGCAGTTCGACCGCATCACCGGTCGCAGCGCCCAGCGGGCGCACCGCGTCGAGGATCTGTCGACCGAGGAACGCGACGAGCTTCTAGCCGGCCTCGACGCAATCGCGCGAGATGATGTCCGGGATGAATGAGCTTGGTCACGGACAGATCATTCTCTACTCCTATCCGTGGGCAAGGGAATATGACCGTGGCGAGGAGAGCGGACGCAAGGCGCGGCCGACTTGCGTCATGCTGATCGTTGCCGGTAAGAATGGCCGCAAGCAGGCTCTGCTCTTTCCGATCACGAGTCAGCCGCCACGCCCTGACGCGTACTACGTCGAGATTCCTGAGACGGAGGCCCGTCGCGCCACGCTCTATACGCCAGCCTAGGTTATCGTCGATGAATTCAACACCGATGATCTCGCGACGAGCTGGGCGCTCGAGGATGCCAAGCCGCTTGGCCAATTCACGCGCAAGTTCATGTCACGGATCGCCGGTGAAGCTGCTGCGGCGATCCGTGCAGGCGCCGCGCGAACCGTGCCAAGACGCTAAAGGCGGCCAGGGCGGGAGAGCGTCATCGCGGATGCATGCGTTCCGCCCTGATCCGCGTGACACCGTGGTCCACAAGCACCGCCACAATGCACAGCATCAGAAAAAGTCCGGTGATGGCCAGAGCCGAGACGGCGACGCTGGCCGCACCGTGTTTGGAGACGTCGAGGAACGGGTAGGGCACTTCGCCGGCAATCGGTGCCCGCAGCAGCGCATAGGCCAGGTAGACGACCGGATAGATCATCCACCAGGAGATGTCGCGCCACCGTGTCGAGCCGTCGGCGCCCGCCACAAGCCACCACAGCACGAACAGCACCGGCGTCACATAGTGCAGAAGAACGTCGCAGAGCAGGAACAATCCTTGCGGCTGCCAAAGCTGCGCCAGGACCGTTGCATAAACGATGAGGACCAGCGTTATGGCGACGGCTACGCCCGCTCGCATCCGTGGCCCGGCAAAGGCCGGAAACCAGGTGTAACCCGTCGATGACAGCAACGAGGCATGGACGAGCACCGCGCCGATGTTGGTCAGGATGGTGAAGAAGCTGAAATAGAAGACCAGCGAGCCGACAAAGCCGCGGCCGGCTTCCATTGATGCCGGGACGGTGATGCAGAGCTGCAGGACCAGCCCGGCCAGGCCGACGACCAGACCAGTGATCTGCAGCAAGCGACCCATCGGGCTAGGCAGCAGCGCCGCAGGCCGGATTGCCCGCCTGCCAGCGGGCAATGTCCGAGCCGATGCGCGCGCCGAGCGGTTCCGCCATCAGCGGGCCGAACACGTCGACGCGGCTCGAATTGCCTTGCGCCTGCACGACCAGCAGCGGCTTTCCGGCATAATGCTTGGCCGGCACCAGCAGGAAGCGCGGCGTGCCGCTGAACGAATTCAGTTCGTTGGCCATCTGGTACGATTTGAAGGCAGGGTCCTTGCTGGCGATCCAGCATTTGTGGGCAGCGATTGCCACCTGCTCCATAGCAAGCAGTGACGCGCTCTTGCCGGCCGGCGCCGGCGTGCTCTTCGGGCCTGACTGGCAGGAGGCGAGTACAAGCCCGGCGACAGTAGCGAAGGCGAGGCGCGTGATCGTCGGTCTCATGTTCAAGCGGCGCCCATCTTGAGCTCGGACAGGAAGATCTTCAGACCGTCTGTCATCTCACCCCAGACGCGCGACAGCGCCGGATGCTGCAAGGCGATTTGCTCATAGGCATCGAATTTCGGATAGGCATCAAGCAAGTCGGGGCGGCCGATCGTCGCCCTGAAATTGTTGAAGACGAAGCGGGTCGGCGTCAGCCATGCATCGGCAAAAGAGATATCGTCGCCGAGCGCGAACGGGCCATGCGCCATGCGGGCCTCGATTGCCGCAAGCCCATGATGCAATCGGGCGAACTGTGCCTTGATCTCTGCCTCATTGCGCTGCGGCACGAAATAGAGCTCGAACAGCTTCATCATCGGGGCGAGCACGTCAAGGTCGGTGATGCGGGCGAACATGCGCACCAACGCCCGGTCTTTCGAATCCTTGGGCAGCAATGCAGGCTCGGGAAAGCGCTCCTCCAGGTATTCGGCAATGACCACCGATTCGACGATCGTTTCGCCCGAACCGGTGATCAGCACCGGAATCCGGTTGAGCGGCGAGATAGCACGAAAGGCTTCGGGGATGGGAAACCCCGGCGGTGGTGCAATGAGCTTGAGCGGCACGTTCTTGATGTAGGCCAGGGCCCGCACGATCGACGAATAGGGCGACAACGGCCGCGAATAGAGTTTCATGACCGTCGCTCCAGGAGGAAAATTGAAGGCATCAAGCGGCGATGCCCAGCGCGCTTTCGAACAGCGCCCGGCCGTCGCTGCCGCCATGCGCCGCTTCGATCAGGTTTTCCGGATGCGGCATCAGGCCGAGCACGTTGCCGCGGCCGTTGACGATGCCGGCAATGTCGTTGATCGAGCCGTTGGGATTGGTGCCTTCGGCATAGCGGAACACTACCTGGCCTTCGCCTTCGAGGCGGGTCAGCGTTTCGGCATCGGCAAAATAATTGCCGTCATGGTGCGCCACCGGCGCGCGGATGACCTGACCCGGCTGGTAGCGGCGGGTGAACATCGTGTTGGCGTTGGCGATCTGCAGCTTCACCTCGCGGCAGACGAATTTCAGTGAAGTGTTGCGCATCAAGGCGCCCGGCAGCAGGCCTGCCTCGACCAGGATCTGGAAACCGTTGCAGACGCCGATCACCGTGACGCCCTTGGCCGCCTTTTCGGCCACAGCCCGCATCACAGGCATGCGCGCGGCAATGGCACCGCAGCGCAGATAATCGCCAAAGGAAAAGCCGCCGGGAATGGCGATCAGGTCGACATCAGGAATTTCGGTGTCGGTCTGCCAGACGGTGACCGGCGGCGTGCCGGAAATCTTGGTCAGCGCCGCAATCATGTCGCGGTCGCGATTGAGGCCGGGGAGCAGGACGACGGCTGATTTCATTTTGGTTCGTAGGGCCTCTGGGCTTCGGCGAGTTCGCGCAATTCTAGACGGCGTTCTATGCGCTCAAGGCGATCGTCTTGACGGCCGAGAATGCCATAGATGTTGTGAATGTCGCTTTGTGTTGCGACCATGTGACCCCGAACGACATTCAACTCCCGCTTCACTTCGGAAACGTCCTGGCGAAGTTCAGCGACTTCGTGATGCACACGCTTGAGAAGCTCATACATCAACTCATTCGTGGCTTCCGTCATCTACCCTCCGGCACAACCTCAGGTAATGGCTACACTATAGTTCTCAATCACCGTATTCGCTAGAAGCTTGTCGCACATGGCTTTCAGATCGGCCTCGGCCTTGGCCCTGTCGCCCTCGGCAAGCTCGACATCGAAAACCTTGCCTTGCCGCACCTGGCCAACGCCGCCGAAACCCATTGCGGACAGCGCATGCTCGATTGCCTTGCCTTGTGGGTCGAGCACGCCGTTCTTGAGGGTCACGGTAATGCGGGCCTTGATCACGCTGGACATGCTCCTGTTCATCTGTTGAGCGGGCAAGCCGTCAGTGCGGCTTGCCTTTGACGCCATCGGTCGATGCGACCAGCACCGGCCCGGCCGGACGCGGCGGTTCGTTCTCGTTCATGATGCCGAGTCGGCGGGCAACTTCCTGATAAGCTTCGACCAACCCGCCCATGTCGCGGCGGAAGCGGTCCTTGTCGAGCTTGTCCTGGGTCGCCACGTCCCACAGCCGGCAGGAATCCGGCGAGATCTCGTCGGCGACGACGATGCGCATCATGTCGCCTTCGAACAGGCGGCCGCATTCGATCTTGAAATCGACGAGCTGGATGCCGACGCCCATGAACAGGCCGGAAAGGAAGTCATTGACGCGGATGGCCAGCGCCATGACGTCGTCGATCTCCTGCGGGCTCGCCCAGCCGAAGGCGGTGATGTGCTCTTCCGATACCATCGGATCGTCGAGCGCATCGGCCTTGTAGTAGAATTCGATGATCGAGCGCGGCAGCACGGTGCCTTCCTCGATGCCCAGGCGCTTGGCCAGCGAGCCGGCGGCGACGTTGCGCACCACCACTTCGAGCGGGATGATCTCGACTTCCTTGATCAGCTGCTCGCGCATGTTGAGCCGGCGGATGAAGTGGGTCGGAATGCCCATCCGGTTGAGATGATTGAAGATGTGCTCGGAAATGCGGTTGTTGAGCACGCCTTTGCCATCGACGATTTCATGCTTCTTCTTGTTGAAAGCGGTGGCGTCGTCCTTGAAGAACTGGATCAGCGTGCCAGGCTCCGGTCCCTCATAAAGGATCTTGGCCTTGCCTTCATAAATGCGGCGGCGATTTTTCATCTGATTTTTCTCTGGATTTGCGGGCAGGCGGCAAGCGACCAGTTCCTGTCCGTCTGCCTAAAATAAGATGGCGACGGTGGGGTTCAATGCCGGTGTCTATCCCAATCGCACTGTTTGCTCAATCGGCAAATCCTTTCAATCAACCGCTTTCGGGGACCGAAATGCCGCAGCGCAGCAACCAATGTAGCATATTGACCGGCCGGCGCCCTTTTGGTTTGTGCTCCGGCAACACATATTGGCGCAACGAATCGGATTTCACGGAGGGATGCCATGAGCAGCATGAAAGACCGCGAAGAGGGCTTTGAGCGCAAATTCGCATTCGACGAGGAACTTCGGTTCAAGGCCGCGGCACGCCGCAACAGAGCGCTCGGCCTGTGGGCTGCCGAAAAGCTCGGCAAGTCAGGTGCCGATGCCGACGCTTATGCCAGGGAAGTGGTCGTCAGCGACATCGAGGAAGCCGGCGATCACGACGTTTTCCGCAAGATACGCAAGGATTTCGATGCGGCCGGCATCGACCAGTCGGACCATCAGATCCGCCGCACCATGGATGAATTGATGGCGCAGGCGATCGAGCAGATCAAGAACACCTGATCTTTCCGCCGGTATCGATAGAATGCTGGACCAATCGACCGCCCGGCCCAGCCGGGCGGTTTTTCTTTGCCTTTGCGGTCGTTTCCGGCTGAATTGCTGCAAGCAAAGAGGAAATCGCCAATGTCCCTGAAGTCACGCCTTGCGGCCGACGAGACGCTGTTCACCGCATGGTCCGGTGTGCCGGATGCCTTGACGGTCGAAATACTGGCCAGACAAGGGTTCGACGCGGTTACGCTCGACATGCAGCATGGTGGCCATCACGAGGACAGCGTACTGCGCGGGCTTGTGCCGGTGCTGGCCGCCAACAAGCCGGCTTTGGTGCGCATTCCGGTCGGCCGCTTCGACATGGCCAGCCGCGCGCTCGACTTCGGCGCCGAGGCGGTGATCGCGCCGATGGTGAATTCAGTGGCGGACGCAAGGCTGTTTGCCGCCGCCATGAAATACCCGCCGCTCGGCGAGCGCTCCTGGGGGCCCACCTATGCCTTTCCGCGCCATGGCAAGGGCGATCATTCCGACTGGCTGCGCGACAGCAATCAGCGCACCATGGCGTTCGCCATGGTCGAAACGCGCGCCGCGCTTGAGGCACTCGACGGCATCCTCGACACGCCCGGCATCGACGGTATCTTCCTAGGCCCTTCGGATTTCTCGATCGCCTGGTCGAAGGGGACCGCCGTCAGTTCGACGCTGGAGAGCATGATGGAGACCGTCGCCTCGATCGCCGAGCGCACCCGTAAAGCCGGGAAGCATGCGGCGATCTATGTGATGGAACCGGCCATTGCCGGTCGCGTGGTGTCGATGGGCTACCGGCTGCTGGCGATGGGTTCCGAGCATTCGCTGATTTCGCTTGGGGCAAAGACCCTGCTGAACAGCGTCAGGGGCTCAATCGCTTCCTAGAGATCCGTCAGGAATTTCGCGAAGGTCATCGATCCTTCGGGCCAAGGGCCGAAGCCGGAATCTGCGTTGAGATGGCCGGCATCGCCGGCATCGATGAACAGCGAGCCCCACGCCGCGGCAATGTCCTCGGCGGCGCCGAAGGCGCAGAACGGGTCGTTGCGGCTGGCGATCACCACCGACGGAAACGGCAGCGGGTCGCGCGGATAGGGGCCGAAGGTCATCAGGTGCCTGGGCTTTATCTTTGGATTGGCGACATCGGGCGGCGCCACGAAAAAAGCGCCGGCGACCGGCCGCTCGAACCGAGGCAAGGCCTGGACGACCGCGGCGACGCCAAGCGAATGAGCGACGATGACGACCGGCCGCTCGGCCTCGTTGACCGCTTTGGCCACACCGGCCGTCCAATCCTCGCGCACCGGCTTCGACCATTCCGCCTGCTCGACGCGGCGTGCTGTCGACAGTTTCGACTGCCAGCGGCTCTGCCAATGATCGGGGCCGGAATTGGTGTAGCCCGGCACGATGAGAATATCTGCTTCCCTGACTTTCATGGCGCGCATGTAGCGAGACGCGTTGTCGGGTGCAACCGGGTATGAACTCGACAGCGACACGCGAACGGCCGCTCACGAGCCCGGTTCTGCTCGCTATTGTGAACACCATGTTCGCTTCTTGCGCTCTTGTGTGAACGACCGCGATCGACGATCTGTGCCCAGGAAAGAATGGCTGTTCCGAGATTTTGGCACGGACACGGCGTAGAATGATTGATGGCGCCGGGTTCCTCCATTGGAAGCTTGTCGAGCGCCGCCTGAACGGAGCACTTTGATGAGCGAACTGCCTTTTGCTGCGACGACCCCGGTCAGCGTTGCCCGCGTCGGCTTGCGGGCGCGCGATGCAGAAAATCTCGCTGCCTACTATCGCAAAGTCGTCGGTTTGCAGGAACTGAGCCGCTCCGGCGGCACGATTACGCTCGGTGCAGTCAATCGTCCTTTGCTCGACATCGAAGCGGATCCGGCGGCGAAACCCGATGATCCGCGCAGCGCCGGTCTTTTCCACACCGCCTTCCTGCTACCCGGTCGGGCCGATCTCGGCCGCTGGATCAATCACGCCATCGCCGGCAAGATCGGCATCGAGGGCGCATCCGATCATCTGGTCAGCGAGGCGCTTTATCTAACCGATCCGGAAGGCAACGGCATCGAGATCTATGCCGACCGCCGTCCGCAGGATTGGAAATGGAATGGCGACAAGATAGCGATGGCGACGGAGCGGCTGAACATCCCTTCGGTGGTTGCCGAAGTGCCGGCCGGTGACACCGGTTGGCAGGGCGCGCCGGAAAACAGCATTATCGGCCACGTCCATTTGCGCGTCGGCAGGCCGGAAGAAGCCGAAGCATGGTGGCATCAGGAGTTCGGTTTCGACACAGTGGCAAAGTACGGTGGCGCGGCGGTGTTCCTATCGTCCGGTGGCTATCATCACCACATTGGCGCAAATGCGTGGCAGAGCGCGGGCGCCGGTCGCCGCGATCCCTCCCGCTCCGGCTTGGCCTGGGTCGAGATGCGCTCGGACAATGCCGCAAGCGAGACCACCCGCGAGGACCCGTGGGGCACAGTGATAAGGACGGTTCCCGGCAAGGCGTAGGCTAGAGGTTCGCCTTCTCAAGCAGGCGTCCAAGCATCAGCAGGCCCGCTGGCCATACGCCCAGGCGGGCCTCGTTTCCCATATGGCCGAGATCGCCGGCATCGACGATATCCGCGCCCCAGGCTGCGGCAAAAGCGCTTGCCTTGTCGATGGTGACGCGTGGGTCGCTGCGGCTCGCCACTACCAATGTCGGGAAGGGCAGGCGCTTCAGCGGCATCGGTGCGAACGGGCGCACCGCGTCGAATGAGGGATCGGTATCCTCGACATTGGTCGCGGCAACCAGGAATGCCGCCGCGACCTTGTCGAGTTGGCTTTGGCTGGCGTTAGCAGCCCACTTCACCGCCGTCGCCACCGCCAGCGAATGCGCAAGCAGCACGACGCGGCGCGGTGCGGCGGCCACCGCGGCATCCACCTGGCCGATCCAGTCTTCAGGCTTCGGCCGGTCCCACTCAGCCTGCAGCACGCGGCTCGAATTGGGGAACACCCGGCACCAATGCGACATCCAATGATCCGGCCCGGAATTGCCGCGCCCGGGCAGGGCAAGGAAATCGAAATCTCCGGCCGACGAAATCATCAGGCTTCTCCAAACACTCGGCTGAAGATCGTATCGACGTGCTTGGTATGATAGCCCAAGTCGAATTTCTCGCGGATCTCTGCCTCGGGCAAGGCTGCGACAACGTCCTTGTCGGCCAGAAGTTCCTCAAGAAAATCAGCGCCTTGCTCCCACACCTTCATCGCATTGCGCTGCACCAGCCGGTAGGCGTCCTCGCGCGAAACGCCGGCTTGCGTCAGCGCTAGCAGCACGCGCTGCGAATGCACAAGGCCGCGGAATTTGTTCATGTTCTTCAGCATGTTGTCGGGGTAGACGAGCAGTTTGTCGACAACGCTGGTCAGCCGTGAGAGCGCGAAATCGAGCGTTACCGTCGCGTCGGGCCCGATCATGCGCTCGACCGAGGAATGAGAGATGTCGCGCTCGTGCCAGAGCGCCACATTCTCCATTGCCGGCAATGCGAAGGAGCGCACCATGCGGGCAAGGCCGGTGAGGTTCTCGGTCAGCACCGGGTTGCGCTTGTGCGGCATCGCCGACGAACCCTTCTGTCCGGGTGAAAAGTACTCTTCTGCTTCAAGTACCTCGGTGCGCTGCAGATGGCGCACCTCGATCGCCAGCCGCTCGATCGACGAGGCGATCACGCCGAGCGTGGCGAAGAACATCGCGTGGCGGTCGCGCGGAATCACCTGCGTCGACACCGGCTCGGGCTTCAGTCCGAGTTTCCTGGCCACGTATTCTTCGACATATGGATCGATATTGGCGAAAGTGCCGACCGCACCCGAGATGGCGCAGGTGGCGATGTCCTCGCGTGCGTGCACCAGCCTCTCGCGGCAACGCGAGAATTCGGCATAGGCCTGCGCCAGCTTGACGCCGAAGGTGGTCGGCTCGGCATGGATGCCGTGGCTGCGGCCGATGGTGATGGTGTCCTTGTGCTCGAAGGCGCGGCGCTTGAGCGCCGCAAGCAGCCCGTCAATGTCGGCCAGCAGGATGTCGCTGGCGCGGGTGAGCTGCACGGCAAAACAGGTGTCGAGAACGTCGGAGGATGTCATGCCCTGGTGGATGAAGCGGGCATCCGGCCCGACGAATTCGGCAAGATGGGTGAGAAAGGCGATGACGTCATGCTTTGTGACGCGCTCGATCTCGTCGATCGCTTCGACATCGAATTTCGCCGTCCCGCCTTTCTCCCAGATGGTCTTGGCGGCCTCCTTCGGGATGACGCCGAGCTCGGCCAACGCGTCGCAGGCGTAGCCCTCGATCTCGAACCAGATGCGAAACCGGGTTTCGGGCGACCAGATGGCCACCATTTCCGGCCGGGAGTAGCGAGGGATCATCAGTCGGTCCTGACTTGCGAGAGCATTTGCCCGCGTCCTAACAGAGGCAGGCAAAATGCTCAACGTTGCTGGCGCGCAAACCAGACACTGGCGACAGCGAGCGCAATGAAACCGAGCGGAAAATACAGCCGGATGCCAAGGACGACGAACTGGTAGAGTGCCGTCAACATCGTGAACACGAACTGGAAAACCCAGGTGATGGTGAACGCGGGCGCATGCCATTGGACATAGTAGGAGCGGTATTGCAGCCCAAACAGGCCGCCGGTGAAGGCGATCGTCGCTGCGAGAAGGCAGACGAAGGCGGCGGCGAGGGCGATCTCCCAGTGGCGTCCGAGCGAGACGAGCCGCGCCAGGAACAGCCCAACCGGGAAAGCCAGCGCACCGCCGGCAGCATAAAGCAGCGAGACGAAGCGGATCTTTGCCGGGGTCTCCCAATCGTACTGCAGCAGATTGAGCAGCGCGCTGGCGCCCATCGCCATGGCCCACAGCAAGGCACCGGCAAATGCGGTGCGCAGCGGCGGCAGAGCGCGGCGGAGACGATGCAGGGCGCTATAGCGCATGGCCAGGAGCGTCACAGCCGTCCGGTTACCGCGATCCAGCGATAGTCCGGCCCTTCGAAGCCGTATTGGCGCACCGCGATCAGCACGGCATAGGCGCTGAGGCTATCCAGCGAAAATGTCTGAACCGCGCCGATCCGGTAGCCATTCGGGCAAGCGCGGCTTTCCGGTATGGATTTGTCCTCATGGATTACCCTAGTCTGGCCGCCGTCCTTCGCCTCGATGCGCAGCAGGCGAAAGCCATTGATCTCACCCTGGCTCTGGCAGCGTTCGGTGTCGTTCATGCCGATCTGGTCGAGCCGGAACTCGAGCGGATCGTCGACCGGCGAGAAGATCGGGCGCGGATTGACCACCATGCGGAAGGGATCGGCAGAAAGCTCGGTCACCGGGTTGAAGCCGGCGGTGATGCCGCGATTTGCCGTGAGTTCCGCCTGACTGACGATCGCTTCGCCCTTTTGCCGGGCCTGCAGCCGCGCTGCGTCCACGGCGGCATTCTCGTCGTCGAGCCGGACACGGATCGGC
Organism: Mesorhizobium sp. WSM4828; assembly: GCF_055811175.1. Taxonomy (NCBI): domain Bacteria; kingdom Pseudomonadati; phylum Pseudomonadota; class Alphaproteobacteria; order Hyphomicrobiales; family Phyllobacteriaceae; genus Mesorhizobium; species Mesorhizobium sp. WSM4828. The sequence continues at coordinate 71,072 of NZ_JBVVQK010000019.1, forward strand.
GAACCCTTCAGGAAACTGTCGTTGGCCGTGTCGATATAATAGCGGTTCGCATAGGGAAATCCCGATCCGTCCTGGACGCCGTATTCCTCGAAGGCAAAGACCCCGCCATCACGGCTGAAGCCGAGGATCTCAAGCTCGGCGACATCGCCTGCGTGGGCGGCGACCAAAGTTGCAAGCGGGGCAAGCAGGCAGACGGCAAACAGGGCAAGATTTCGCATGGGGCTTCCATTCAGGCGGTCGACGCCGTTAAATTCCTATCACGATGCCGTCAAAAGATCGTGCTGACTGAAACACAAGGTCGATGCATCCAATCCGGCCGTCGTTTGTTATTGTCGGCAGCTTCACGGCATCGTGCCTTCCGAAAATCAGGGTCGATTGTCGGAAGGCACGATGCATTGATTCAAAATGTTTAGTGCGTCCTTTGCCCGTTCAAAAGGACGCGCGGCGCTCTAAGGGAGACCCCCATGACGGATGCAGCCAAGATTCGCGAACGTATGGAAGTGATCGGCGCCGACGGCGTCCATGTCGGTACCGTCGACAAGGTTGACGGAGATCGCATCAAGCTGACCAAGCGCGACAGCGGCGAGGGCGCTCACAGGGGCCATCACCACTTCATTCCTCTCAGCCTTGTCGCCGAGGTCGAGGGCCAGAAGGTGCGGCTCTCAGCAAACTCGGATGTTGCGGTCACGTTCGAAGAAGAAAAATCCGAACCCACCTGATCAAAAGTCCAGTCTGATTACGGCAAACCCGAATGAGCGTGGCGCGGTCAGCGCGATGACCAGACCGGGAACAGATCGCCCTCGGCCGGCGTCGCGGCAAAGACGCCGCGGCTGATGGCGCGCGCCATCGTGGCGCCGGCCGCGGCGTAGAGATCGATGGCATCGTTGGGTGCGAGCTCGATGCCGCTCTTGCCGGTTGCCAGCGCGAAGACCAGATCGCCGTCTGCGGGCGTGTGCGTCGGCCAAATGGCACGGACGAAGCCGTCATGCGCTGATATCGCCAGGCGTTTGGCTGCGGCCTTCGTGAGTACCGCATCGGTGGCGATCACGGCGATGGTCGTGTTGGCGCCGGTTTCCGCCTGCCCTGCGGCATGCTTGTCACGGAACTTCAGCACGATCTTTCTGGCATCGTCAGGCACCGGGTGGGGAAAGCCTAAGCCGCCGAACTCGTCGCCGATCTCGAACGGCGCCGCCCAGAAATGGCGGGTCCCGGCGACCGTCACCGAGCCGGTCGGGTTGACGGCGGCGAGCGCGCCGATGGTGACGCCGCTGTCCAGCGCTGTCGAGGCCGAGCCGAGCCCGCCCTTCAGGCCGGAGCTCAAAGCCCCGCAACCTGCGCCGGCAGTGCCGAGCGCAAAGTCGATCGTGGCGGCTTGCGCGGCTTCGTAGCCGAGGTCGCGGTAAGGCGGATACCGGCTCCAATCCTTGTCGCCGCCATTGCGCAGGTCGAACAGGATCGCCGCCGGCACTATCGGCACGCGAAAGCCGCCGACCTCGACGCCGATGCCTCTTTCGCGCAAGGCCGCCTGCACCCCCGACGCGGCGTCAAGGCCAAAAGCCGAGCCGCCCGACAGCACCACGGCATGGATGGCGTGGATCGAATTGTGCGGCTCGAGCAGGTCGGTTTCGCGGGTGCCCGGCGCACCGCCCAGGATTTGCACACCGGCCACGGCCGGTTCGTCGCAGATGACGGTGGTCACACCGGATTTCAGCTTGGCATTCGCCGCATTGCCGACACGCAGGCCGGCGACGTCGGTGATGAGATTGCGCGGACCCGTATGGAACATCCCCGTGCTTGACATCATTGGCTCTCCGCTGGCACGAAACGGCCGCCGTCGAAACGGTAGGCTTGATAAGGATTTTGCGCCAGGTCACCTTTTTCGTCAAAGCGGATCGGTCCGATCGCCGTGGTGAAGTCATGCGCGGTCAGCACGTTAGCCAGCCTCTCGCCGGAGCTTTGCGTCAATGCTGAAGCGGCCTTGGCGATCTCGACCGCGGCATAGGCGGGTAGCGTGTAACCTTCCGGCACGATGTTTTGTCCGGCAAAGCTCTGCAGCACCTTGGGGTCGGCGACATCGGCCCATTCGGGCGGCGCAATCATCAGCGTGCCGACGGCATAAGGCACGTCGCCGAGCGGCGCGCGCAACGCTTCGCCGCCGGCAAACACCATTCCGGTGTCGAGCTGGCCGGCGTCGCGGCCCATAATGGCGACATCATCGCCGTCGCCGCCGGCAAAGACATGCGTTGCGCCGGCTTTCTTAAGACGGCCGATCAGGCCGAACTGGTTGTCGAGCTGCGGCCGGAACGTGTCGACGAACACCGGCTTCAGCGCCGCCTGCTCGGCGGCCGCACGAAACGTCTCGGCCATTTCGCGGCCATAGATCGTGCCGTCGTCGACTATGGCGAACAGCTCGCTCTGCCATAAGCGGGTAAGGATGGCAGCGACGGCATTGCGCTCGTCATCGCCGCGCGGCCCGAGACGATAGATCGGCCATCCGGTCTTGGCGCGCCGGTCGGTCAGGCTTTCCGTGCGAACGCCGACGGTGATCACCGGGATGCCGGCATCCTTGAGGATCGGCAGAGCCGCCTCGATTGCGTCGGTGCACAGAAACCCGATGACGACGTTGACCTTGGCCGCGGTGAACTCCCGCGCGGCGGCGGCGCCACCGTCGGCCGTGCAGGCGTCATCGATCGTCGTGATCTCGGTATCGTTCGCTTCAGCCGCCATTGTCGCGCCGGCCTCGACCTGTTTGCCGAGGATCGCCGACGGCCCGGACAAAGGTGCCGCGACGCCGACCAGCAGCGTCTCGGCACTTGCACTACCGGCGACCGAGAGCCAGGCCAGCACCGCTATCGTGGTCGTCCAAGGTCGCATGCGAGCGAAGAATTCCTCTGCACCGGTCGCGTGTTTGCTGGCGCCAATGCCGTCAAGACCTAAAGGCTAGCCAGCTTTGGTGCAACACGCGAATTCTGGATATACGTCAAGCACTTCGCTTGTGGCATGCAATATCCCCCCATATATAACGGTTGGTTCTGACTAGTGGAAAATCATCGGTGCTGAAGAAGAATGACATCGGGCCGCAGGCCTACCGCGACGCGATGGCCCATTTTGCCGGCCATGTACATGTAGTCACCACCGATGGCCCCGCCGGCAGGCGCGGCGCGACGGTGATCGCGGCCTGCTCGGTGTCGGACACGCCGCCGACCATCCTGGTCTGCCTCAATCGTGAAAATCCCAAGAACGAGCCGTTCGTGGAAAACGGCAAATTTGCCCTGAACACGCTGGCTTCGGATCAGGAGCCGCTGTCGATCGGCTTTTCCGGCATTACCGGCCTGCCGGTCGAGGAGCGTTTCGCGTTGGCGGAATGGGATGTGATCTCGACCGGTTCGCCGACGCTGAAGGGCGCCCTTGCCGTCTTCGACTGCGAGCTGGTCGACACCAAGGATCTGGCCACCCACCGCGTGCTTTTTGGCAAGGTGACAGGTTTGCGTATCGGCGATAATTTGCGGCCGCTGATCTATCACAACCGCGGCTACCACGCTCTGTAGAGGCTTTGATGGCCGCGCCCGCGGAGACAGAATGACCGAGTTGAAAACCGCGTCCGGCGCCGCGAACGATCGACGAGACGCTCGATCTGTTGACCCGTGCGGATTATGTGGCGGACCGGTCGCTGGCGACCGTGCTGTTTTTATGCGTTCGGTCGACCCCCGCCGGTGGATCGAGGCTGGCGTGAAGCGCGTCGCATAACCACATGTCTCCCAGGGAGAAAATCATGGAACGCAGTATCTATCTCGATGAGGCGCGCGACCCGCTGATCATCGCGGAGGGCTGGATGAAGGACGGCAAGGATGTCGCCATTGCCACCGTGGTCGAGACCTGGGGCTCGGCGCCGCGCCCGGTCGGCAGCCACCTGGTCATCGACGCCGAAGGCAATTTCCACGGCTCCGTCTCGGGCGGCTGCGTCGAAGGCGCCGTGGTCACCGAGGCGGTCGATGTTATCGATAGCGGCAAGGCCAAAATGCTCGAATTCGGCGTCGCAGACGAGACCGCCTGGCAGGTCGGCCTGTCATGCGGCGGCCGCATCAAGGTCTATGTCGAAAGAGTGGGTTGATCTCGAATGGATCCCTATGCCCTGAAGACACTCAACGCCGAACGCCGCGCCCGCCGCGCGGCAATCCTGGTCATCGATCTCGGCGACGGCCGCGACCGTGTCGTGCGCGAGGGCGACCGGGTAGCCGGCGAACTCGGGGCGGCCGTCGCCAAGGCATTTCGCACGGGCAATTCCGGTTCGGTCGAAGCTGAGGGGCGGACGTTCTTCCTCAACGTACATCTGCCGCAGCCGCGCCTGGTGGTGATCGGCGCCGTCCACATCAGCCAGGCGCTGGCACCGATGGCCAGGATCGCCGGCTATCCTGTCGAGATCATCGATCCGCGCACGGCCTTTGCCACGCCCGATCGTTTTCCCGATGTCGCGCTGCATGCCGAATGGCCGGAGGATGTGCTGAAGCGTCAGCCGCTCGATAGCTATACGGCGCTGGCTGCTCTCACCCACGATCCGAAGATCGACGATTTCGCGCTGAAGGCGGCGCTCGACGCCGGCTGCTTTTATGTCGGTGCGCTCGGCAGCCGCAAGACCCACGCCAAACGTGTGGAACGCCTGCTGGCTTCGGGGGCGACAGCCGACCAGATCGCCCGCATTCATGCCCCGATCGGCCTCGACATTGGGGCTGCCAGCCCGGCCGAGATCGCCGTCGCGGTGTTGGCGCAAGCGATCCACGCCTTTCGCTTCCGCGGCCTCGAATCCAAAGGCGCGGTCGCGTGAAATTTGGTTCCGTTGCGATCGATACGGCCGAAGGGGCAGTGCTTGCGCACGCCACCACGGCCGGAGGGCACCGCTTCCGCAAGGCGCACAGGCTAAGCGCCGGGGATGTGTCCCTGTTGAAGGCCGCTGGCATTTCCGAGGTCGTCGCGGCGGTGTTGGCGCCCGATGATCTCAGCGAGGACGTCGCCGCCGAGAAGATCGCCGCATCCATGATCCATCGCAACATCGAGGCGAAGCCCGCCGCGACCGGCAGGGTCAACCTCCAGGCGCAGGCTGCTGGCATGTTCACCGTCGACGCGGTGATGATCGACGCTATCAATGCCGTCGATCCGACGATCACCATCGCCACGCTCGCGCAGCATGCGCCGGTCGAAAAAGGTCAGATGGTAGCAACGGTGAAGATCATCCCATTTGCGGTCGCCTCCGCTTTGGTCGATGCCGTGGCAAGGATCTGCGCCGGCGGTGAGATATTTGCTGTCAACGCCTATCAGCCGGTGCGCGTCGGCGTCATCCAGACGGTGCTGTCCGGCATCAAACCCAGCATGCTCGACAAGACCCTGCGCGTCACCGAAGCACGCCTGGCGCGTTCGGGCGGCAGGCTGACGGCGGAGCGTCGAACGCCGCATGAAATTACCCCCGTCGCCGAGGCTGCGGCCTCGCTGATACGCGACAACGATATGGTGGTTATCTTCGGCGCCTCGGCGATGGCCGATTTCGGCGACGTCGTTCCCGCTGCGATCGAAAAGGCGGGCGGCACTGTCATCCGCGCCGGCATGCCGGTCGATCCCGGCAATCTGTTGGTGCTCGGCACTCTAGGCGGCAAGCGCATCATCGGTGCGCCGGGCTGCGCCCGCAGTCCCAAGGAGAACGGCTTCGACTGGGTGCTCGACCGGCTGATTGCCGGCCTCGACGTGACCGCCAGGGATATTGCCGGCATGGGCGTCGGCGGGCTATTGATGGAAATTCCGACGCGGCCGCAGCCGCGCGAGCCATTGCCGGCCAAAGCCGAACCAAAGGTCGAGATCGTGCTTCTGGCCGCCGGCCGCTCCAGCCGCATGGGCGGGCCGAACAAGCTCTTGGCGCTCTTCGACGGCAAGCCGCTGGTCCGTCGCACTGCCGAACGCGCGGTCGGTTCGAAAGCCGCGGCCACCATAGTCGTCACTGGCCACCAGCGCGAGCGCGTGCGCGATGCACTGTCTGGCCTCGATGTGACCTTCGCCGACAATCCGGATTTCGCCGAGGGTCTGTCTTCGTCGCTGAAGGCCGGCATCGCCAAGATTTCCGGCGACGCCGCCGGCGCCATGATTGTCCTCGGCGATATGCCCGGCGTCGCCTCGGCCGACTTCGACAGGCTGATCGAGGCGTTCCGCAGGTCCGAAGGCCGATCGGTGGTGCGGGCCTCGCACGATGGGCGGCGCGGCAATCCCGTGCTGCTGCCGCGTCCGCTGTTTGCCGCGATCGCTCACCTCGAAGGCGATACCGGGGCCCGCCATCTGGTCGAGGCCGAAGGGCTCGACGTCATCGATGTCGAGATCGGCGAAGGGGCAGCCGTCGATGTCGACACGCGCGAGGCGCTGGAAAGCGCCGGCGGCGTGCTGCAGGATTGACAAACCGAAGCCGAAAAACGCATGGCTGAGGGATGGCCTTTCGTTTCTGCTTCCGGTTCCGCTTGCCTCCCTCTGGCCTCCCGGCCCTGCTGATGGCGATTCTTTTGTCGCTCTCTTGTGCCGCCCACGCCAACGCTCTCGAACTCAAACCTTTCAAGGACGATCTGTTCGCCTATCCGGTCACACTCTCGTCCGAGAGCAACGGCGCCTATACGGTTATCGATTATCGTGAGATGCGCGATATCAACGCCCGTGACGAAGTGCCTGAGCGTCGTGTGCACGCGCAATACACCGAAACCGGCGTGCGCAAGGTGCAGCAGGATCTCTTGCTGAAGACCGACGCCGGCGATATCCGCCACATTGCCGTCGGCAAGACCGGGGGCGCCAGCATCATCGTGCTTTATCTGCACGGGCAGGGCGGCAGCCGTAAGCAAGGCATCGACGACTTCACCTTCGGCGGCAATTTCAACCGCATCAAGAACCTGATGGCCGGCAATGGCGGCCTCTATCTGTCGCCGGATTTTTCCGATTTCGGCGACACCGGTGCCACCCAGATCGCCGCGCTGATCGACCACTATGCCGAACAATCGCCGAGCGCAAAAATCTTCGTCGCCTGCGGCTCGATGGGCGGCTCGTTATGCTGGAAGCTGGCCGCCCGCAATGACACCGGCGGGCGCATCGACGGGCTGCTGCTGCTCGGCTCGCTATGGGATGAGAGTTTCTTCTCAAGCCCCGCATTCAAGCGTCGTGTCCCAGTCTTCTTCGGCCAAGGCAGCAAGGACCCGGTGTTTCCAATCGAGAAACAGGAAGCCTTCTTCCGATCGATTCTGGCCAAGTCGAAAACCTATCCGACTCGCTTCGTCCGCTTCGAGACCGGCACGCACGGCACGCCGATCCGCATGACCGACTGGCGCGGCACGCTCAACTGGATGTTGTCGAAGGCTCCTTAAGGCGCGGTATTGTAGTCGACGACCGTCTGCGGATTTTCCTCGCCGTCATAAGACGCGTCGACATCGTACTGGACCAGGGAAAAATCGCCGTTGCGAAACAGATAGGTCCCCGATGAAGAGGCATCGCCGATGCCATGCCATTTGTTGAAGGTGGTGATCGTCTTGGTCTCTTCGTCGTAATCGGAATTGGTTGCCCAGCCGGAGGTCTGGAAGCCAACTATGGTCATGCCCAGCAATTTGCCGTCGCTGTCATTGTTCTCGTAGCGGATGTCCATTTCAGGTTCGGCGAACTGCAATTGTCTCACGCCAAGCACGTCGTCGCTCATGTAATAGATCGAGTTTTCGTTGTAGGCCGCCGCCGAGCAGGCGAAATGGAAAAGCCGCGTTTCGCTTTCGGGATCGCTGGCAGCCGCATCCTTGCCCTTATAGTGGATCGAGAAAATCTCCGGCTCCTGCACCAAAAGATCCTTGTCGCACTGGTCGCCATAAGTTGCGGCAAACGCCTTGTTGGCCTGCTCAAGCGCTGCATCCTTCTTCGGCGGCGGCGGTCCATCGCCGCAGCTTGCCGGCACGGCATCCTCGAAATCGGCCTTTGAGGGTTTCAGCGCACCCTTGTCGATGAAGATCGAGCGAAATGGCGGTTCCTGGATCGAGGCGTTGATCTGGCGCAGCGTATAGCAGCCGGCAAAGACATTTTCGCTGCCGTCCTTGGCCGTCGCCAGGATGGCGACCGGAACGCTGTAGTAGATGCTGCCGGCAGCCCCGTCTTCGGATACGCCACCGGTTTTGACTTCGACGGCGTCCGTGCCGTCATAGCCTTTGACGAAGGAATTGAAATCCTTGGCCGGCTTGGTGTCGCCGAAATAGTCCCAGGCGCGCGCGAATTCGTGTCGGCTGATGGCACTATAAAGCGACCGGATGACCGCGTCGGCATTCGACCTGTCGTCGATATAAGGCGCGTCTGCGGCGAGCGCCGATTGGCCGGCAACGGCAAGCGAGATAAAAGCGGTCGCTGCAAAAAGGGCGCGTCTCATCGGGAACCTCCACTCGATGAAAAATTCTATCATATCGATTGCGGCGACGTGGTGACGCTTGAACAATCGCCTGCGAAAGCGCTACCTCTCGCCGTCGGCAGTCGGGCCGCGTGGAGATTTCTTGTGACCATATCAATGTATGAAGCATCCGTGCCGGTATTTTCGGCGAGGCTGAAGGCACTGGCCAATGTGCTGAACATTGCCGAGCAAAATGCGGCTGATCGCAAGATCGATCCGCAGGTGTATCTGACGGCGAGGCTGGCGCCGGATATGTTTGCGCTGACCAGGCAGGTACAGATTGCCACCGATCACGCCAAGGGCGCGCCGTCGCGGCTTGCCGGGCGTGAGGTGCCAAAATACGAGGACAATGAGGCGAGCTTCGCTGATCTGCAGGCCCGCCTCACCAAGACACTGGCTTATCTCGCGACATTTTCGGCGGCCGAACTCGATGGTTCAGATGACAGGATGATCGAACTGAGGCTTGCGGGACGCGAGGTTTCGATGCCGGGAATGCAGTATCTGCTGCATGCCGCCATGCCCAATTTCTACTTCCACCTGACCACCGCCTACGACATCCTGCGCCACAACGGCGTGCCATTGGGCAAGTCGATCTTCCTCGGATTGCGTTGAGATCCGCTCGTGAGATATCCCGCTGCGGCGGGAAATCTCACGGCGCGCTGTTAGCGTAGGGACATTTCCCGGGCGATGCGCGGGAAATCGGCCGGCTTGACGCCGATGTCGGCGCGATCGGCATTGCTCATCGAATGGAGCAGCGCCAGTGCCGCACGATAGCGCAGCTGTTCCCCCGGACGCGGGCGGGCGAACATTTCAGTGAAGAATCCCATTATTCAAGCCCCTTTATTGAACCTCCACGGCCATCAGTATAGGCAGATCATGACAATTGTGCAGTGCAGCATTCGCATGGCAGCCATGCTGCCCTGATCTTTTTTGACTTAATTCGGCTGTTCCGGCGAAACTTCTGCGGTGCTTCGACCGTAGGCCTCAGTGCCGGCACTTGGCCGGTTGTTCCTCGCCATTCCTGGCGAACTTCCGGACTGCATTCACATGCAGTCCGGCTTTTATTGGCCGCAGGGATAAACCCCGTCCGCTGGCATCCTGGGAAAGTCGCCTGGCCTGCCGTCCGTGGGCTTGGAAGCGGGCGGCGCTTTCCTGTATGCTATTGCTTCCTCCTCGCGCAGCCGCGCAAAATTTCCCGCCGGAGCAATTCCATGCACAAACGCCGTCTCGGCCAGACCGATCTTTTCGTGTCGCAAATCTGCCTCGGATCGATGACCTGGGGCCAGCAGAACACCGAGGCGGACGGTCACGCCCAGATGGATCTGGCGTTTGCTCGCGGCGTCAATTTCATCGACACCGCCGAACTCTATCCGATCCCGCCCAAGGCGGAGACACAAGGCCGTACCGAGACAATCATCGGCAATTGGATGAAGGAGAAGCGCAATCGCGACCAGGTGATCATCGCCTCGAAGGTAGTTGGTCGCACCGCCAACACCTGGTTTCGCGGCGACCGCCCGTCCAAGCTGGTGCGCGCCGATATCTTCGACGCTATCGATAAGTCACTCGCCAGGCTCAACACCGATTACATCGACCTCTATCAGATACATTGGCCGGAACGCGACGTGCCGTGGGGCGCCAATCCGAACCGCATCGGCGCTGTGTCGCGACGCTCCGATACCGCCGGCGTGCCGGAGGGTGAGACGCCGATCGCCGAGACGCTTGCCGTATTCGATGAACTGGTGAAGGCCGGCAAGATCCGCCATTTCGGCCTGTCGAACGAGAATTCCTGGGGCGTCATGCGTTTCATTGCCGAAGCCGACAAGGGCCTCGGCCCGCGCGTCGCCTCGCTGCAGAACGCCTATAATTTCGTCAACCGCACCTTCGAGGTGAACCTTGCCGAAGTCTGCGAGCGCGAGCAGGTGTCGCTGCTTGCCTATTCGCCGCTGGCGCAAGGCTATTTGACCGGCAAATATGATCATGGCGCGCGGCCGCAGGGCTCGCGCTCGCAATTGTTCAACCGCGGCCAGCGCTACGAGACGCCGAATGCTGCCGAGGTGCAGCTCGAATACAACCGGTTGGCGCGCACCTTCGGCATGGAGCCGGCGCTGTTTGCCAATGCCTATGTCTCGAACCGGCCCTTGGTCACCTCGAACATCATCGGCGCCACCACCATTTCGCAACTCGAAATGGCGCTCTCTTCCGCCAACGTGGTCTGGACCGACGAGATGCAGAAAGCCGTCGATGCGATCCACCAGCGCGTCGGCAATCCGTGCCCTTGATGCGTCGGGACGTGGTTGTCCGATCGTCACAAGGAGAGGGGAACAGCCATGGACTTCCGGATCGACGCGCTGCGCGCGAAATTTCCGGCTTTGTCGCTGACCGACAAGGGCCGCCGGCGCATCTATCTCGACAATCCTGCCGGCACGCAGGTGCCGCAGGCGGTGGCGGACGCGGTGTCACGCTGCCTGCTGACCACCAATGCCAACCTCGGCGGCTTCTTCGAGACCACCATTGCGGCACAGGACATCGTGGACGAGGCCCATCTGGCGATGGCGGATTTCCTTGGCGCGGCAAGTCCGCGGGAAATCATCATCGGCGCCAATATGACGACGTTGACCTACCAGATGTCGCGAACGCTTGGCCGTACGATGAAACCCGGCGACGAGATCATCCTCACCCGCATGGACCATGAGGGCAACATCTCGCCCTGGCTGCAACTGGCTGAAGACCTTGGCCTGGTCGTACGCTGGCTGCCTTTCGACCAGCAGAGCTGGCAGGTCGAGGAGGCAGCACTTGCCGCGCTGCTTTCCGAGAGGACGCGGCTCGTCGCGCTCAACTATGCCAGCAATCTCACCGGGTCGATCAACCGGGTGAAGGCGTTGACCGGCATCGCCAGGCAGGCTGGTGCGTTGGTCTACGTCGATGCCGTCCAGTTCGCGCCGCATGGCCTGATCGACGTCCAAAACCTCGGCTGCGATTTCCTGATCTGCTCGGCTTACAAGTTCTTCGGCCCGCATATGGGAATCTTGTGGGGCAGACTGGACGTCATCGATGCGCTGAAGCCGTATAAATGCCGTTGCTCGTCCAATGCCTTGCCGGAGCGCTTCGAGCTCGGCACGCCGCAAATCGAACTGATGGCCGGCCTGTCGGCGGCTGTCGATTATTTTGCCGAGTTGGGCGCGACGGCCGGCGCGCTAGGGTCGCGCCGGCGGAAAATCGCCAAGGCCTTCGAAGTGTCAATCGCTTACGAGAACCCGCTGGCGCAACAGTTGATCGACGGTCTGTCGGATATTGCCGGCCTGACCATCCACGGCATCACCGATCCGAAGCGGATCGGTGAGCGTGTGCCGACGGTGTCGTTCACCGTCGAAGGCATCGTGCCGGAGACGATCGTGCGGCAGATGAATGCCGAAAACATCTTCCTGTGGTCCGGCCACAACTACGCCTGGGAGATAGTGCACCAGCTCGGCATTCCGGCCGAGCAGGGCGTGGTGCGCATCGGCATCGCTCATTACAACACTTCAGCCGAGATCGACGAGACGCTGGAGAGCGTGCACCGCGTTGTCGCCATGCTGAGGCAGGAACGATCCTGAGCGGGCCTCGCGGGCGGATCATCGCTTGTGGGCGCCGCCAAAGCCGGTGAGAAAGGCGGTGAGATTGTCGCTGAGTTCGTCGCAGAGATAGCCGCCTTCCTGGACTATGACCGTTGGCAGGCCGAGCCCGGCGATCGCCTCGCCAATGCGCGAAAAACCAGGCGTGCTCACCGACAGTCCGCCGAACGGATCGCCTTCGAAGGCATCTAGTCCCAGCGCCACCACAAGCGCATCGGGCGAGAAGGCATCGATGCGCTGGAACGCTGCCGCCAGTGCTTCGAGGAAAGCCGTATCGCCGGATTTGCGCGGCAGCGGCAGGTTGAGATTGTAGCCGAGGCCGGCGCCTTCGCCGCGCTCGTCGGCATAGCCCCAGAAAAACGGATAGAAGCGCACCGGGTCGGCATGCAGCGACACGGTGAGCACGTCCGGCCGGGCATAGAAGATGCCTTGCGTGCCGTTGCCGTGGTGCAGGTCGACATCGAGGATCGCCACCCGCGCCGCTTGCTTGCGCAGAACCTGTGCTGCGACCGCCGAATTGTTGATGAAGCAGAAGCCGCCGGCGACGTCGGCAAAGGCATGATGGCCGGGCGGACGGCACAGCGCATAGGCTGAAGGCACGCCCGACATCACCGCCTCGGCCGCTTCAACCGCGCTCCAGGCGCTCCACAGCGCGCTCTGCCACGTCTCGCCGGAGATCGGGCAGGCGGTGTCAGCCATATGGTAGCCGGCTTGGCCGACTGCCGAGGCCGGATAGGAGCCGTTCCGCGCGATCGGATGGATGTTGGGGATGACCTCGGCCGAGGCACCCTCGATGCGCTGCCAGCGCGCGAAGATATGCTGGAGGAAATCGAGATACTCGGGCGTATGCACCGACGCAATCGGGCCGAGCCCGTGATCCCGCGGCCGTTCGATCGTGCAGCCGGCAGCCTTTGCGCCGGCTAGCAATCGCTCGACCCGTTCCGGCTTTTCCGGATTGGGCTGCGGCGCGCCGCTTGAGAGGAACGCCTTCGGGTCGTGGCGCTTCTGTTCTTCGGCATAGAAGGCTTTCATGTTGGCTCCTCCGGTGCATCGGCAAAGGCGAAAAAGGCGTCGCCGACGATCTTCTGCACCTGCTCGTAGCTCGACCAGGCAATGCCCAACCGTTCGTAAAAAGCCTTGGCGGTCTCGTTGTCGGTGTCGACGGACAGCCTGAGATAGACGCCACCTGCCTTCCGGCACTGCGCCGCCACCCGGCGCAGCAGGCGCTCGCCGATCCTGCGGCCGCGAAAACGGTCCTCGACATAGAGGTCCTGCACATAGACGCCGGGCCGTCCCATCCATGTCGAGAAGATCGGAAAATAGAGGCACAGCCCGGCAAATTCGCCACCGACTTCGGCGATCAAGGTCGAGAAGGCAGGCTTTTCGCCAAAGCCATAGGTGCGGAGATCCTGAGCTGTCGAGGTGATCTCCTGATGTGCGCCGATATGCACGCTGAGCCGTAGGAGCGCGGCGTGGATGGTTTCGACGTCCTCGACGGTGCCGGGCCGGATGACAATGTCGTTGGTGGCTGTATTGGTCACGGCCACAACCATCAGAACGCCACGCGGTCGCCGCCCTTGAGCGCCAGCATCTGCCGCGCCTCGGCCGGCGTTGCGACGTCCAGCGACAATCCGTCGAGCACGCCTCGGATGCGGCGCACCTGGTCGGCATTGGACTTGGCGAGCTGGCGCCCGTCGTAGAGGCTGTCCTCCAGCCCGACGCGGACGTTGCCGCCCATCGCCGCCGCGATCGAGATCATCGGCATCTGGTGGCGTCCGGCGGCCAGCACCGAAAACTGATAGGCGTCGCCGAACAGTTTATCTGCGATGCGCTTCATGTGGATCAGGTTTTCGGGGTCGGCGCCGATGCCGCCGAGGATGCCCAAAACAAACTGGATGAACAGCGGTCCCGACACCAGCCCACGATCGCGAAAATGCGCCAAGGAATAGAGATGGCCGACATCGTAGCACTCGAATTCGAAGCGCGTGCCGCAACCACGCCCAAGCTTCTCCAGCACCGTCTCCATGTCGGCAAAGGTGTTCTTGAAGATCGTGTCGCGGGTTGCCTCGAGCAGCTTCGGCTCCCATTCGTGCTGCCATTCCCGCGGCCGGTCGAGCACGGGGAACAGCGCGAAATTCATCGAACCCATATTGAGCGAGCACATTTCCGGCTCGGCCCTGAGCGGCGCGGCCAATCGCTGGTCGAGCGTCATCAGCGACGAGCCGCCGGTGGTGATGTTGATCACCGCGTCGGTCGCCTGCTTGATGCGCGGCAGGAACTGCATGAACACCTCGGGATCGGCGGTCGGCCGCCCATCCTTAGGGTCGCGGGCGTGAAGATGCAGGATCGAGGCGCCGGCTTCGGCGGCGGCGATCGCGTCTGCAGCAATCTCGTCCGGCGTCACCGGCAGATGCGGCGACATCGATGGTGTGTGCACCGACCCGGTGACGGCGCAGGTAATAATGACTTTTCGCGGTGCCATGGTCGCCTCAACCTTCGACCGGCAGGTCGAGCTCGCCGGCCAGCACCTCGAGCGAGTCGCCGATGATGGATATGATCTCGCCGATCTGCGCTGCGGTGACGATCATCGGCGGCGCGACCATGAAATTGTCGCCGTCGACGCCGCCCTTGACCTTGCGTCCGTAGATGATCAGGCCGCGCTCATAGGCAAGGTCGAGCAGCCGCTGGGTGGCCTTCTTTCCCGGCTCGATCGGCCTCAGAGTGTCGGGATCCGCGACCATTTCGGCACCGGTGAGCAGGCCCTTGCCGCGGATGTCGGCGATGAACGGAAACCGCTTCGCCAACCCCTTCAGTTCGCCCATCAAAAGCTCGCCCATGACAGCCGCGTTGGCGATCAGGCCGAGGCGGTCCATTTCGCCGAGCACGGCGAGCCCGGCGGCGCAGGCGAGCGGGTTGCCAGCATAGGTATGGCCGTGCTGAAAGCCGCCCGATGCGAGCAAAGGCTGCACCAGCCGCATCGGTGCAGCAAGTGCGCCCAGCGGCGCGTAGCCCGAGCCCAGCCCTTTCGACAGCGCGACGATGTCGGGCTTGCAGTTCCAGTGGTCGCCGCCGAGGAATTTTCCAGTGCGGCCGGCACCGCTCATCACTTCGTCATGGATGAGCAGGATGCCGTAGCGATCGCAGATCTCGCGGATGCGCGGATAATAGCTGTCCGGCGCCACCAGTGCTGCCGTGGCAGCGCCGCCGACCGGCTCCATGATGAAGGCGAGCACGCTCTGCGGTCCCTCGGCGAGGATCTTTTCCTCCAGCATGTCGGCGTAGCGGATGCCGCGCTGTTCCATGGAAAGATTGTCGCGGTCGCGCCAGGCGATGGGCGCCGGCACCGTCGGCATGACCTGCATCATCGGCATAAAATTTTCGGCCAGCGCATCGTCGCCGGTGACGGCGAGCGCACCAAGCGTGCCGCCATGATAGGAGGGAAAACGCGTGATCACCTTCCAGCGGCTGGGCTGGCCGGTGGCGACCGCCCATTGCCGCGCCAGCTTGATGCAGGATTCCGTAGCTTCCGAGCCGCCGGACACAAAGAAGATGCGGTCCAGGCTCTCGGGGAGTTTGGCCGCCAGTTGCCGCGCGAGTTCCTCTGCCGGCTCGTTCTCGAAGTGCAGGCGGTAGGCGAAGGTGGCGCGGTCCATCTGCCGTTTCATCGCGTCGAGCACGTTGCGGTTGGAATGGCCGATATTGGCGACCATCGGCCCGCTCGACCCGTCGATGAAGCGCCGGCCGTCCTGCGTCCACATGTAGATGCCCTCGGCGCGGTCGATGAGCGGCCGGCGCAGGCTGGACAGATAAAACAGATGCGAGGCTTCGCGAGTTTCCGGGGCAGGGGACTTCAGCATGTCATGACTTTCCGAGATAGCGGTCGAGGACATTTCTGGTAACGCGCTCGACCATCGCATCCTGCCTTAGCAGGCCGGCGACCCATTCGCAGCTTCCGGCGTGAAACACCTCGCCCTTGCCGCGCGGGAAATTGACGATCATGCCGTTGCCGCGCTTGACCTTGTCGAGATTGGCGTCGCTTGCCTCGCCGAACAGCGTTTCGGCGGTGAAGCGACCGTCCTCGTCGCCGAGGAACTGGTCCTCGAACGGAATGTCGGCGCTTTCCTCGACCTGGGCAGCCATGCCGACCGCGAGCACCTGCAGGCCGTCCGGTGCGCCGCTGTCGGGCGTGGGGTAGGGCAGGCCGCCGCGGATCTCGAAATCGAGCCCATCGACCTCGTAGCCATAGACATGGCTGTCGGCGCCGAGCAGGTCGCCATAGTAGATGCCGGTACCGGCAAAGGCCCAATGCTCCGGCCGGTAGACCGGAAAGCCGCGCACGCCGCGCGGTGCGCAGCCGCCCCAGCCGGCATAGACGCCTCGTGTTGCGTTGAGGCCGAAGGTCGCTGCACCCGGCCGGCCGATTTCCGGCGCTTCCCAGGAATTGGTGGCGCGCCTTATATCGCCGCCGCGATAGGCCGGGTCCTCGGCGCGAGCGCGGTATTTGTAACAGACCTGCCGGCGGCCTTCGTCCTCCAGCCTGGTCTGCCACATGAAATTGCCGGCAAAGCGCGCCGCATGACCGCCGCGCTCGACATAGCTGTCGACCGCATCGCGCATTTCCCAGGTCCAGTATTCGTCGTGGCCGACGGAGACGACGCAGTCATAGCCGTCGAGAATGTCGGGCGAAAAATGCAGATCGTGCTGGCTGGCGAGATCGACGGCGTAGCCGGCACGCTCGGCGAAGCGGAAGAAGTGGCTGTCGTAGCTTGCCCAGCCGGACGAGGCGTATTTCTTGGAATGGCCGGTGGCAAAGGCCCATTCCATATGCGGATAGCGCGGCACGGATTTTGGCGGCATGGCGACTTCGAGCGGCACGCGCGGCGCGTCCCTGGGCAGCACGACGAAGCCGCGGCACCACGGCCGTTGGGTCGACACCATTCGTGCATACTGGTCGCGGGCCGGCCCGGTGATGCCTTCGTAATGGTTGGAACCGCCCCATGTGTTGTAGGCGAGCCAAGTGCCGGTGGCCGCGACCTGCAGCACACGGCCAGGCTTTTTGCCGGGCTGCGGCGCGACGATGAAAAGGTGGTGGCAGCGGATCGGCTTGCCGTCGCGACCGTCCGCTTCAAGCGTGACGCGATAGGCGCCGGACGGCCAATCGTCGCCGAGGCGAAATTCGAACGATGCTTGCCAGCCGCAGCCCTCGACCGAACACTGATCCGGCGTATCCTGCCATTGCGCCGCGATCCCGGTCCTTTCGAACATCGTCGTTTCCGCACCGCCGTCGCGGACGATCGCGATGCCGAAACTGGCGGCCGTCGAACTGACATGCAGCGCCACCATCTCGCCGGGGCGGTAGGAAAAACGGTCGCTGTAGCACCAGATTTCGCCGCGCCCGCCATCCATACCGGGCCATTCCCAGTAATGGCTGCGCACCGCCTGGCGTCGCTGCTCCGGCGTCAGTCCGAAATCGGGAAACTCGGTCCGCAGATGATTCATGGACACCGCTAAGGTCGAAGGCCGCCATTTCGGCCATCCGCCGGCCAAGCGTCAATTGGAAACGATCGGGCCAGCCATTGCCGGGCCGCTCCCTTGGCCTTGCCGGCCAAACAGACTATCTCACAAGGGCGGCCTTGTCCGCACGGGAGCCGATATGCTGAGAGTGCAAAAGGTCAGGGTCGACGACATCTACGTGCCGACCGCGCGCAAGAAGACGCTGCATCCCGAAACGGTCCGCCATCTGGCCGAGGACATTCTGGAAAACGGCATGAAGATGCCGATCCAGGTGCGCCATGACGGCAAGCGCCATATCCTCGTCGAAGGCCTGCATCGGCTGGAAGCGGCCAAGTGGCTCGGCGAGACCGAGATCGACGCCTATCTGGTGCAAGCCAAGCGCCACTGAAGCCACTTATTTCGCTCGTTCGAATCTCCTGTCCCGCGGATTTTTTCGCGGACCGTGTCGGCTTGCGTCTTGTCGGTTCGTCCTAGACACGAAAGCCAAAACCGACCTGTGAGGAAACACCATGACGACCAAGCTCGACATCGCCCCCAACTCCGACCGCGAGCTGATCCTTGCCCGCATTATCGATGCGCCGCGCGAGAAGGTCTATCGCTGCTGGACCGAGCCGCATCTCCTGACGCAATGGTTCGCGCCGAAGCCGTGGAGGACGCCGCGCGCGGAGATGGACGTTCGCGCCGGCGGCACCAGCCTGGTCGTCATGGCCGGTCCCGACGGCAACGAGTTTGCGAACCCCGGCGTCTTCCTCGAAGTCGTGCCGGGCAGGAAGCTCGTCTTCACCGATGCCTATACCAAGGCGTGGGAGCTTTCTGCCGTTCATGACCGGGATTGTGACACTCGAGGACGAGGGCACGGGCAAGACCCGCTACATCGCCCGGGTTGCGCATTGGTCGGTCGCCGACCGCGAACAGCACGAGAAAATGGGTTTTCACGAGGGTTGGGGCCAGTGCGCCGAACAGCTCGAAGAGGTCGCTAAGCGACTTTGATGCAAACGGGAGAGGGAGACTGATATGTCCAGATCGATATTTTTCGCCATTTTCGCCTCGGCCGCCGCGCTCTTTGCCGCGCCGGGCACCATCAACGCAGAGGAGGCCAAGCCCGCCATGACGACCGCAACCGCAACACTGCCGACGCCGGCAAAATCCGGCCTGCTGCCGATCAACGGCCTGAACTATTACTACGCCGTCTATGGTAAGGGCGAGCCGCTGCTTCTGCTGCATGGCGGTCTCGGCACGACCGACATGTTCGCGCCGATCCTGCCAAAACTTACCGAAAACCGCACCGTCATCGGGGTCGACCTGCAGGGCCATGGCCGCACGGCGCTCGGCGACCGGCCGCTCAGCCTGGAGGCGATGGGCGACGACATGGCGGCGATCGTCAAGGCACTCGGCTACGACAAGGTCGACGTAATGGGTTATTCGCTGGGCGGCGGCGTCGCCTTCCGCATGGCCGTGCAGCATCCCGAAACGGTGCGCCGCCTGGTGCTGGTCTCGACCGGGTACGCCGCGGACGGCTTCTATGCCGAGATGCGTAGCCAGCAGGCACAGGTCGGCGCGGCGATGGCCGACATGATGAAGGACACGCCGATGTACAAATCCTACGTCGCGGTCGCGCCGCATCCGGAGGATTTTCCGAAACTGCTCGACCAGCTCGGCGCCTATATGCGCAAGGACTACGACTATTCGGCCGACGTGCCGAAGCTGACAATGCCGGTGATGCTGGTGTTCGGCGACAGCGACATGTACCGGCCCGAGCACGAGATCAAGTTCTATCAGATGCTTGGCGGCGGGTTGAAGGACGCCGGCTGGATGCGCGAGAACCTGTCGCAAAACCGCCTGGCGATCCTGCCGAACCGCACCCATTACGATGTGTTCTTCGCGCCGGAACTGACAGCTGCCGCGCTGCCGTTCCTCAATGGCGAGACCAAGGTCAAGACCTGGGATGAGGTCGTCAACGAAACGAACTGACGCCCAGTCAATTGTCTGCCGGCCGTCTCCCGCGAGATGGCCGGCATTTCGCCCATCGACCGGATCACAGCTTTAGATGGCGCCATCAAAGCTTTTCAATTGACGCTGCCGCGCCTATCGATAGGTATCGCCTATCCTCGCAGGGAAGGGACACGGGCGATGGCAAGATATCAGGGCGGGTGTTTGTGCGGTGCGGTGCGCTACCGTGCCGAGGCGGCACCGATCAATGAGCGCGTCTGCCATTGCCGGCTCTGCCAGAAGGCGCTGGGTGCCGCCTTCAACGCGCGCGTGCTGTTCCGCATCGACGATGTGACGATCGACGGACCGCTGGCGACGGTGAATTCCTCGCCCGATCTCAAGCGTGGCTTCTGCCCAAGCTGCGGCACGACGATGTTTTCCCGGCGCGATTCCGCCGGCATCATCGGCATCACCACCGGCTCGCTCGACGACCCCTCGGTGTTCAGGCCTGAGATGCATATCTGGACCGCCTCGAAGCAGCCCTGGGTGCAGATCGACGACGGCCTGCCGCAATATGAAGGCGCGCCACCTCCGGCTTGAGGTGAAATCTGGACAAAATTTAATCCAAAGCGACACGAGATAGCCGGCAAAGCGTCATTGGTGGGCCATCATTGCTGCCTATCTATTGCGTGCGGGCGGCAGTCGAGGAGGCGACGGAATGAACGACAGCATCAACACCCTGGACGAGCTCTTGAGTGATCCGATGATCAAGCTGGTGATGGAGCGCGACCGCGTGCAGCCGGCAGAACTTCGCACGCTGCTCGAGGAAAAGGTCCGCCGGGCGGACGATGATGTGGCGGTCAACGATCGTTTTGTACCGCCGGCCCACCTGATGGCCACGACCTGCCACAAGCTGTGGCTGTGCGGCTAGGGTCTTGCAGCAGTCAGCCGGAATTTGCCGGCAAATAGCTGTAATGGCTGCGGAAATAAGCGAGCTTGAAGCCGAGGCGCGCATAGTTGCGATACGCCGGCCCGTCGCGTTCGGCATGCGGCGCCTCGATGTCGGCCACGAACAGTTTTGCACCGGCCGCAAGTCCGTCGCGCACCATCACTTCGCCGAGCATTGCATCGAGGTCGAAGCTCGGCGCCATGATGCCGGGAACCGGCGCGTCGATGCCGCTCCAGGCCATGCCGTCGGCACCGATGAACATCGAGCGAACCGCCGCCACAGCGCCGTCCCGCCGCAGCATGTAATGATGCCAGCCGCGCCGGCCGGCCAGTGCCAGCAACCACGGTGAGGTCGGCAGCCGATATTGGCTGTCGATAAACCCAGCCCATTCCCTTGCCGTTGCCGGCGTCACCCGCTCGACCGAGACATTCTCAGTCGGGAAAAGCAGCTCCGCCGGCAATGGCGTGGCGTCGCGAAAGATGCGTTCCCAGCCGCCCTGACGCTGCAGGCCGCGCGCCTCGAGCCAGCAGCTGAGCGTCGCCGGCTCGGTATGTGGATTGGTGTAGAACCAGGGCCTCAGAATGCCGGCGTCGCGATAATGTGACAGGAGCGCATCGAGCCGGCTCTCGGTGGCCGCGCTCTCGACGCCGAAATTCTTGACGCAGTTGAAATGGATGAACGGGATCGTCGTGCAAGTGGTCCAGACGAGATCGCCATCTTCGGCGATGGCTAAGCCTTGCCTTGCGGCAAAGTCTGCCGGGGCGGCGCGATAGAGATCGAGCCAGGCATCGACCTCGGCGCGTTCGATAACGCGGCTGAGATCGCCAGATATCTCATCGATCCCGATGGCGGGCGAGTGTGGCTCCGGCGGGGCTACGGGCTGCAATTCTGACAAGGCGGCGGGCTGCATGACTTCCTCCCAAGTATGGCCTTACACTGTAAGATTAGTGAAGACTAATCTCATGCCGTGAGTTGTCAAGCGGCATTGCGAGGCAGCGACGTGGCCGAACGCGTTTGGGGATAGCGCACTTCCGTCCGGACCAGCGTCCCGATGCAAAGCCCTAACAATTCGATTCAAACTTTGTTGGTAGTTTCTTGTTAGGAATCCAGCTTGGTTTGTCCGGCGGCGTTGTCCTGCCTTCGGTCTGTTGTGTTTTGCGTACAGGTCCAGATGCGGATATCAGGCGTCGTCATCTTTTCGATCGCAGCGCTGTGCCTTGCCGGCTGCACGTCGACCTCCGGCGTCGATGCGCTGCAAGTGCCGTCCAGCGAGACCACCAGCTCGGTTGTGCGGCCGCCAGCGCCGATTGCATCGCCGCCGATTGCCGACGCCGCGCCAGCCTTCGCCGACCAGGAGCAGGACGAACAGCCGGTCGCGATGGACGTACCCGACCAGGGCGTCGAACCGCCGGCCGAGGTGATCGCGCTGGTGTCGCCGCCGAAGCGGCTGACACGCGCAGCACCGGCGATGCTTGCCGAGCCGGTCACGCGCTATGGTTTTCGCGACGCCAAGCCGATCAATTTCGGCAAGTCCTCCTCGCCAAGGCGCCTCGCCGTCCATGGCGTCGACGTTTCGCGCTGGCAGGGCAATGTGAACTGGCAAAAGCTGCGCGCCCAGGGCGCCAACTTCGCCTACATCAAGGCGACCGACGGCGGCGATCATCTCGACCCGATGTTTGCCAGGAACTGGCGCAATGCCGACGCCGCCGGCCTGAAGCGCGGCGCCTATCATTTCTTCTACTGGTGCCGCACCGCCGGCGAGCAGGCCGACTGGTTCATCCGCAATGTGCCGCGGGTCGAGGGCGCGCTGCCGCCGGTGATCGACGTCGAGTGGAACGGCGAATCCAGCTGCAAGCGCCGCCCGTCGCGGCAAAAGGTGCTGGAGAAAATGCAGGTGTTCATGGACAAGCTCGAGCGCCACTACGGCCAGCGCCCGATCATCTACACCGCGCCCGACTTCTACCGCGACAACCTGCGCGGCGCCTTCCCGGATTATCCATTCTGGCTGCGCGCCGTGGCCGCCCACCCGTCAAAGGTCTATCCCGGCCGCAAATGGCTGTTCTGGCAATATTCCGGCTCCGGCCTGTCGCACGGGGTGAGGGGCCGCATCGACCTCAATGTGTTCCGTGGCGATGAGAAGGCCTGGCGCGACTGGGTGAGCGGACGGCAGATGGTGGCCGAGGCGGAATGAGGGCGGATGCCGCGGCTAAATGCGTATGCAGGTCGAACGATCTAAGGGTTGATAATACGTAGGGCTTCGGACAAGGTCGATCGGCTATGAGCTGCGCGGCAGGCAAAGAGATGTTCAATGGCGCTACTGACTATAGGTTACGAAGGGTCTGAGATTGCCGATTTTGTATCCGTGCTGAGATCAGCAGGAGTGGAATTGCTGGTCGATGTCAGAGATTTGCCTCTGTCGCGAAAACCCGGCTTCTCCAAAAATTCGCTTAAGAACCATCTTGAAAATTCTGGCATCAATTATCGTCATACAAAGGCTCTCGGTGATCCTAAAGAGGGCAGGCTTGCCGCGCGAAGGGGCGACCGGCAGCGATTTGAGCGAATTTTCAGGAGCCATATCGCAAATGAGACTGCTGAAAAATTAATTCGTGATCTAGCACTGCAGTCCGAAACAAAGAACATATGCCTGATGTGCTTTGAAAGGGATCATAAGGATTGCCATCGCTCTATTGTTTGTGAACAGATATTGAAAATCCGAAAGAATCCAGTTAGAAATCTTGGTGTTCCGAAAGGCTTTTCTCTAAAGGCTGCGTGATTGACATCCCTTTCTCAACGCGGCTCTGCGGTGGTGTTGGTAAAGGCTGCACCTCGCGTTGGAGAGAGTCATGGGGAACTGGTTTGTTGTGCGGGGCTCGATTTTGAGGGCAACTGGATTCGTCTTTATCCTGTAGCCTTCCGGACTCTTGAGGACGCGCAGAAGTTTGGTAGATGGGACACAATTCAATATAATTGGCGTCTCCCTAAGGGTGATCATCGAAGCGAGAGCCGCAGGCTAGAGCATAAATCGTTAGTGATCACGGGCAGATTGTCAGAAAGGTCACGGCCACAATTTATTGCTCGCCACGTTGTTTCCAGCCTCAATGTTGAACTGGATCAAGGTCGAAGTTTGGCGCTCATTCGGCCACAAAACGCGCAGTTTGTAGCTGAAAGAAAAGACCGCCAGACCTTTGAGGCTGAGAAAGCACGGTTTCGTTTGTGGCACGATCAAGAGGCGAATAGCTTGTTTGGATTTTTGGGCAAAGATTTAGTCCCATATGAGCCAGCTCCATTCCTATTCAAGTACAAATATCAAACGGCAGACGGGCCGCGTGAAGGGACCTGTCAGGATTGGGAAATCGAGGCTACTTTCCTCAAGTGGCGGCGGCTGTATGGTGAGGCAGAAACGCTACGAAAAATGGCGGAGCGATTCGGCGCTGAGTATCCGGAAAAAGGCTTTGTTTTGGCTATGGGAACCCACAAGGCGTATCCGCAGTGGCTTATCAACGGGGTGATCCGTCTCAACCATGGGGTTGAGGAAGAGATCCAAGAATCGCTTTTTTGACAGGACCGTTTCCGGTGCGGCGTTGGAGCGGACGCTTGGACGGCGCAATACCTCCCGTATTCGGTCAGGCTGATACTTCGGGCATATCCAGTCCATCGGTTCACAAGCCTTCGATATGAAAGTGTATTGCGTCGCGAATTTTCCGTTTCCACCTCAGGCACTGTCGTATCGGTCGCGATGCAGCCGGGCAGGTCCGGCACGTAACGGAAAAATTGTTTCCGCTTCTTCAATCACCACCGCGTATTGCATTTCGTCACTCCTCAGACCGGATTGTTTGAGGATGCTGTTCAGGGTTCCTGGCGGGTGATTCCACGGCGGCGAGAAAACCTAGCCGCGATTGGATAGGCGGACACGGCGTAGCGGCAACTCTTTCTTTCTCCCTGCTGCGAGATAGCGTAATCTGACAGAAAACTTGGGAACTTAACGCGGGCGTGTCGTTTTCTTAAACGTATGATGTGATGCGGTAGGATATGAAAAAGGCGCGATGTTCGTTCAATGGAATTGGCTATGGCGATCCTGAGAATCGTGCATAAATTAAATGGCCACTTCCAATTGACATACGAGTCTGGCTTAACGAATTGGTGACACGGCGACGCTATATGTTGTGATGCTGGTCACAAGGCACTCTAAATATCGAGGGGAGAAAGGCTGTGGATGCAATGAGTCCGCGAGATGGAAAAATTCCGACTAAGCCATTGCGCGTTGACGATTACGATACCGGTGTCACAGTTGAGTTTGACGTGGTTCCGAGTAGTGCTGAGCCTTTTCGAATTTCAATCACAGGACAATCGGGGCGAACAACAGAATTTCGGTTTGATCGCGATGGGAATGAAACAGGCTCTGAAACGATGATTCAGTCGGGGCCACGGCCTGCAAAAGGCCTTTCGACAAGACCCAAGCTACGCGCCGTCAAATAATCTGAACGAAAAAGGGGCCCTGAGGCCCCTTTTTCTTGTCAGCAAATAAAGTAAAAATTACGCGGTTCGAGCTGCGGGGAATCTCTCGTAGGTCCGTACATGATCGTCGAGGATTTTTTTGCCCACAGCCTTTGGGTCCGAGCAAGGCTCATAACCAAAAATTTCAAGCGCCCGCCTGCCTGTACCGCCCGTTCCCCTATAAATGTCGACCAACCGCTGACGCATAGAGATCATCACGACATCAATGGATTCCAAACTTCCATCCTGATTGAACCAGCAGATCAATCCACGTTCATCCGGAATAAAGTCAAACGCCACACCGATATCAGGATCCAGCAGTGGCATTGCATCAAATGCCGCAACTCGGCTGACTGAAGTCAGCCGAGTGAGAATAATGTCGGTGGTGTTTACCGAATGAAGCCTCATAACCCGAACTCCTCTCCACCACCTGCCCATCACGAACACCCGCTCGTAGCCCCACAAGTATCGCACTTCTCGCACGTCCCGTTCCGCACCATCGTGAAGTTATGGCATTCCGAGCATTCGTTGCCGGTGTAGCCCTGCATCAGCGATTGCTGGCGCCGGTTGGCGGCGAGCGCTTTGGCTTCGGCTGCTTCTTTCGCCGCCTCGTCGGTGAACAGCTCCGTCGGGTCGGAGGCTTCCGCGTAGACGATGTCCTCGACCAGTTCCCTGGCGCGCTCCTCGTAGTCACGCTTGTAGGCGATGGCTTCGTCGCTTGCCGGCTTCAGCGTCAGCACGTTGGAGCCGGAGAAGGCGGTCGGGGCGGTACGGGCCGGAGTTCCGGAGCCCGAACCCGCAAAGCCTTTCGGCTCGGCACCCATGCCCGACACCAGCTTGACCGGCGAGGCACCGCGGGTGAGACCCTTGGAGAAGGGCGTCGCCTTGCCTTCGTTGATGCCGCGCCCGAGTGCGGTCTTGTCGAAGTCCGACTGGTCGACATGGGCGAGGTCGTGGCGGCCGAGATAGGAGACGGCCAGTTCGCGGAACACATAATCGAGGATCGAGGTGGCGTTCTTGATGGCGTCGTTGCCCTGCACCATGCCAGCCGGCTCGAATTTGGTGAAGGTGAAGGCCTCGACGAATTCCTCGAGCGGCACGCCATATTGCAGGCCGAGCGAGATGGCGATGGCGAAGTTGTTCATCATCGCCCGGAAGGCGGCACCTTCCTTGTGCATGTCGATGAAGATCTCGCCGATACGGCCGTCGTCGAACTCGCCGGTCCTGAGATAGACCTTGTGGCCGCCGACGACCGCCTTCTGGGTATAGCCCTTGCGGCGGTTCGGCAGTTTCTCGCGGTCGCGGTAGAGACGCTCGACGACGCGCTCGACGATCTTCTCGGTCACCTGCACGGCACGCTGAGCGGCCGGTGCCGCGATCAGCTGCTCGACGGCTTCGTCCTCGTCCTCTTCGCCATCGGCGAGCAGCGAGGCGTTGAGCGGCTGCGACAGCTTCGAGCCGTCGCGATAGAGCGCATTGGCCTTCAGCGCCAGCTTCCACGACAGCATGTAGGCGCCCTTGGCGTCTTCCACCGTCGCGTCGTTCGGCATGTTGATGGTCTTGGAAATGGCGCCGGAGATGAAGGGCTGCGCCGCCGCCATCATCATGATGTGGCTGTTGATCGACAGCGAACGCTTGCCGATCTTGCCGCACGGGCTGGCGCAGTCGAACACCGGCAGGTGTTCGGCCTTCAGGAACGGCGCGCCTTCCAGCGTCATCGCACCGCAGACATGGATGTTGGCGGCCTCGATGTCCTTCTTGGAAAAGCCCAGCGCCGGCAGCATCTCGAACGAGAAATCGTTGAGCTGCTCGTCGGTGAAGCCGAACGTCTCCTTCACCCAATCGGCACCCAGCGTCCACTGGTTGAAGACGAACTTGATGTCGAAGGCCGATTTCAATGCGGCGTTGAGCGCTGCGATCTTGTCGTCGGTGAAGCCTTTGGCCTTGAGCGAGACGAGGTTGACGCCCGGCGCCTGGTTGAGATTGCCGTGGCCGACGGCATAAGCCTCGATCTCGGCGATCTGGCTCTCGGAATAACCGAGCGTGCGCAGCGCTTCCGGTACGGCGCGGTTGATGATCTTGAAATAGCCGCCGCCGGCGAGCTTCTTGAACTTCACCAGCGCGAAGTCGGGCTCGATGCCGGTGGTATCGCAATCCATCACCAGGCCGATCGTGCCGGTCGGCGCGATCACCGTTGCCTGCGCGTTGCGGTAGCCATGCTCCTCGCCAAGCTCGATGGCGCGGTCCCAGGCCGCCTTGGCATGGTCGGCAAGCTCCTGCTGCTTGAGATCCGAGGCGACCAGCGGCACCGGGTTGACGGCAAGCTTTTCGTAGCCGTCCCTTTCGCCATAGGCAGCACGGCGATGGTTGCGCATGACGCGCAGCATGTTCTGCGCATTGCGGTCATAGTCGGGGAAGGCGCCGAGCTCGGCGGCCATTTCAGCCGAAGTGGCATAGGCCGTGCCGGTCATGATCGCGGTGAGGGCGGCGCAGATGGCGCGGCCCTCGTCGGAATCATAGGGAATACCCGAGGTCATCAGCAGGCCGCCGATATTGGCGTAGCCGAGGCCGAGCGTGCGGTACTCGTAGGAAAGCTTAGCGATCTCCTTCGACGGGAACTGCGCCATCATGACCGAGATTTCCAGGACCATGGTCCACAGCCGCACCGTGTGCTCGTAGGCGGCAATGTCGATCGTGCCGTCCGCATTGCGGTAGGGCAGGAGGTTGATCGACGCCAGGTTGCAGGCGGTGTCGTCGAGGAACATGTATTCCGAGCACGGGTTGGACGCCCGGATCGCACCGGCCGAGGCGCAGGTGTGCCAGTCGTTCATTGTCGTGTTGAAATGCAGGCCCGGATCGGCCGACGCCCACGCGGCATAGCCGATCTTTTCCCAGAGATCGCGCGCCTTCAGCGTCTTCAGCACCTTGCCGTCCTTGCGGGCGGTGAGATGCCAGTCGCCATCCTGCTCGACGGCGCGCAGGAAATCGTCCTTCAGCGACACCGAATTGTTGGAGTTCTGGCCGGAAACGGTGAGATAGGCGTCGGAATCCCAGTCGGTGTCGTAGGTCTTGAACGACATCGAGGTGTAGCCCTGCTTGGCGAACTGGATGACGCGGTAGATGTAGTTCTCCGGCACCGCATCCTTCTTGGCCGCCTTGATCTCGCGCTTCA
Organism: Mesorhizobium sp. WSM4828; assembly: GCF_055811175.1. Classification (NCBI taxonomy): domain Bacteria; kingdom Pseudomonadati; phylum Pseudomonadota; class Alphaproteobacteria; order Hyphomicrobiales; family Phyllobacteriaceae; genus Mesorhizobium; species Mesorhizobium sp. WSM4828. Next base: position 99,172 of record NZ_JBVVQK010000019.1, read on the forward strand.
GCGCGGTGTTGACCGCCGGATCGAAGCAATCCTCGCCATTGCCTTCGCAGTTGATGCAGGCCTTCATGATCGCTTCGAGGTGCTTCTTGACGATCTTCGAGCCGGTGACCAGCGAGGCGACCTTCTGCTCCTCATTGACCTTCCAGTCGATGAATTCCTCGATGTCGGGATGATCGGCGTCGACGATGACCATTTTCGCGGCGCGACGCGTCGTGCCGCCCGACTTGATGGCGCCCGCCGCGCGGTCGCCGATCTTGAGGAAGCTCATCAGCCCCGACGAGCGGCCGCCGCCCGACAGCTTTTCGCCTTCGCCGCGCAGGAACGAGAAGTTGGAGCCGGTGCCGGAGCCGTATTTGAACAGGCGCGCCTCACGCACCCACAGGTCCATGATGCCGCCTTCGTTGACGAGATCGTCCTGCACGCCCTGGATGAAGCAGGCATGCGGCTGCGGATGCTCGTAGGAAGACTTCGACTTGGTCAGCTTGCCGGTGAACGGGTCGACATAGAAATGGCCCTGGCTGGGACCGTCGATGCCATAGGCCCAGTGCAGGCCGGTGTTGAACCATTGCGGCGAATTCGGCGCGACGCGCTGGGTGGCCAGCATATAGGCGAGCTCGTCGCGGAAGGCGCGCGCGTCTTCCTCCGACTTGAAGTAGCCGCCCTTCCAGCCCCAATAGGTCCAGGTACCGGCAAGCCGGTCGAAGACCTGGCGGGCGTCGGTCTCGGAACCGTAGCGCTCGGCTTCCGGCAGCTTGGCCAGTTCAGCCTCGTCAGCGACGGAGCGCCACAGGAAGGAGGGGACTTGCGTCTCCTCGACCTTCTTCAGCCGTGCCGGGACGCCCGCCTTGCGGAAATATTTCTGCGCCAGGATATCGGCGGCAACCTGGGAGAACTGCGCCGGCACGTCGATGTTGTCCAAGCGGAACACCACCGACCCATCCGGATTCTTGATCTCCGAAAGCGCCTTGCGGAATTCGATCTCCGCGTAAGCTGATTGCCCTGGCTTGGTGAAACGACGCTCGATGCGCATTGGTCCGGTCCCTTTTGTCTACATATAGCGCTTTTCCCAGAGGATTTCTGCCCTCTTGACGAAACGCGCATGGCCGCCGTCTGCCGGCGTTCGAAAACCGCCGGCTCTCATCGTCACAGTCTCCGCCGCCCTGCCGGTCGAACCTCTTGCGAGGCCCGCTGTCCAACGCGCTCACGGACCCTGTGGGTCCCTCAAAACTGAAAACTTTTTGCAACGCCCTCGATCGAGGGAACTTCACATTATCTAGCGTCGAACCTACCTGCAAACACTAAATATAGTATTAACAGACAATTTATTCAAGTCCGACAATCCTCCCTTTCGCCCCAAAAGAGCTTCAAAATTCCACGCCTTCGCCGGCCTCGTGAACAGGCGGGAATGCGGCTCAAAACGCACATATTCCGGGAAAAAGACCGGCCTCGAAACTCTTCCGGTCGCACTCTCAACAGGAGCGCATGGCCTATAAAAGGCGACTCGTTTTGCGGCGTCAAGGATTCGTTTGCGTAGCTTTTATGACCCCAACATCTTGTGTGTCACATATGTGGATAACGGGGATAGAAGCGGAGCGCGGCGAGGGAGGTTCGGCTCCGCGGAGCGGCACCCTGACGCGGCTATGCGCGGCTCGGGCTCAGGAGAACCGGCGTGGATCGGCGCAGAAATGGGCGATGATCTGGCAAAGGTCCGGTTCATGCACCATGCGCATAGCCTCGGCGGCGCTGACCCACTTGCGGGTGCGTGCCCGCTTTTCCTTCCATCGGTCGGCGACCTTGTCGACCTCCAGCGGGAACACCAGCACCTCGCACGGCACTTCCTCGCCGGAATCCAGCACCTTGGCATAGAAATAGCGGCCGGCCTCGTGATGCGAGATCGTGCCGCGCAGCCCGGCCTCCTCGCCGGCCTCGCGCGCCGCCGCCTCGCAAAGCGGCTCCTTTGCTTCCGGCCAGCCCTTGGGAAGCACCCAGCGGCCGGTATCGCGGCTGGTGATCAGCATGATTTCGACGCCGTCGCCGCTATCGCGCCAGGGCAGGGCTGCAACCTGCAGGCGGGACGGCACCGTGCCGAAGAGTCGCCGGACCCTTTCGGCCAGATGGTTGTGCGTCGTTGGCCTTGTCAACATCGGAGAAGCTTGCCCCAGCTTCCAGAATCGTTTGCCGTCTTACGAATCTTACGGCTAATCATGAGCAATAAAAGTAAAAAATCTTTCATGGACCAACGAAATTGCGCCAATTGCGCCGGTCTCGACCAAATGACGCGGCCGCGCGAGCATCACGCCGGCATTTTGTCGGTCGCGGATGGTGCCTTGGGCGACCGGCTGCAATGAGCGGCGTTGCCGCGAATCAGCCGGCGTGGTCGTCGGCGATCGGCTTTTGGTAGGTGAAGCCCATGTCCCAAGGGAAATAGATCCAGGTGTCCTGGCTGACCTCGGTAACGAAAGTGTCGACCATCGGCCTGCCTTTCGGCTTGGCATAGACGGTGGCGAAATGCGCCTTGGGCATCATCGCGCGCACGATGCCCGCCGTCTTGCCGGTGTCGGTGAGGTCGTCGATGATCAGCACGCCGGCGCCGTCATCGGCGAGCAGCGCCGGCGTGATCTCCTTCAGCACCTGCAACTGCCCTTGGCTGGTATAGTCGTGGTATGAGGCAACGCAGACTGTCTCGATGATGCGGATGCCAAGCTCGCGCGAAATAATGGCGGCCGGAACCAGGCCGCCGCGCGTGATGCAGACGATCGCCTTCCATTGCCCCTTGTTGGCGCCGGCAAGCCGCCAGGCGAGCGCGCGCGCATCGCGGTGGAACTGGTCCCAGGAGACCGGGAAGGCTTTTTCGGGCAGGGACATCTTTCGCGCACTCCGCAAAGCGCGCATCGCGCGCAGACACTATGGAATGCGCGCGGAATTAACTGGAAAGGCTTGCCCTTGGCAAGGGGAGTGGCAAAGCTATCCCTGTGAACCTAGAGCCTGTTCCATCCCGACCTAATCGGGATGGGGCTCTATTCTTTTTTCTTGAGCATGATCTTTCCGAAAACCGGATTCCACTTTTCGGGATCATGCTCTACCGCGACAGGAAAGCCGCCACCGGGGCGGTGCGCAGCACCGTCCGTGTCACTCCGCCGAACAGCAGCTGGCGCAGCCAGGAATGGCTGTAGGCGCCGAGCACGAGCAGGTCCGCACCCGACTCGGCGACCCTGGTCTGGATGATGTCGTCGACCGAGGCGCCGCCGGACCTCAGCACCGAGACGCTGACGGTCGCGCCGTGCCTGGACAGCGAGGCGGCGATCTCTGCGCCGGCCGTTTCCGGCGCCTCGTCGAGCGTATCCGGCGGGTCGATGACGACGATGTCCGTCTTCTCGGCCTCGATGATGAAGGGCAGGGCATCGAAGGCGGCGCGCGCGGCTTCCTTGCTGCCGTTCCAGGCGAGCAGCACATGCTTGAAGCTGGTCACCAGCGGACCCGAATGCGGCACCACCAGCACCGGCCGGCCGGCATCGTAGACCAGCGTGTCGACGTCCGCGCTCGGGTCGCTGCCGGATTCGCGCTGCGCGGCGATGATCAGGTCCGCGGTGCGAACAGTCGAGATGCCGGTCAGCGCACTGTCGCCGGAAAAACTCTCGAGGCTGCGCCACTCGAACGACAGGCCGGAATTCTCGATGCGCTTGTAAAAGGCGGCCTGCAACTTCTCGGCGCGCTCCCGGTTCATGTCGGCGGAAACCTGCAGGAACTCGGTGTCCGGAAAGCCGGTGGCCGAGGTGTAGGGCACGGGCAGCGCCTCTGCATGAATACCGATCAGATGGCTCTGGAATCGGCTGGCCAGCGGGATCGCGCAGTCGAGGACGCGCTCGGCATCCTGTTCATTCTGCAATATGGCAACGATGGTCTTGAAGCGCATGGCAATCCCTCAGTTTTACGGCGATCCCACTCGTGACAAACGTCACTGCGCGATGCTGGTTCCGTCAGGCCGGCCGATCAGCCCACCCTGCTTGCCCTGGTCAAGCTCGCCACCATAGCCTCTACGTCGGCGCGTGCCGAGTCCAGCGCCTGCTGGCTGCGGGCCCGCACCACCAGTTCCGTCCAGAACTTGCCGTCGCCATATTTCGGGTAGGAGCCGATGATCGTGTCCGGATGCGCCTTCTGGATGTCGCCCAGCGGCCCGCCGATCAGGCCTTCACCGAACGGGCATTCCACGGTTGCCGACAGCATTTTGGTGCCGGCCCTCAATGTCGGCACGACATTGTCGAGCATCGCCTGGAAAATCGCCGGCACGCCGGCCATGACATGGACGTTGCCAATGCGAAAGCCCGGCGCAACCGACACCGGGTTGTCGATGTGGTCTGCCCCGCGCGGCATCCGCGCCATGCGCTTGCGTGCTTCGGTGTATTCGATGCCGCGGGCGGCGTAGCTTGCCTCCAGCAGGGCGTAGGCCCTGGCGTCGTATTCGCATGGCACGCCAAAGGCCTTGGCAACCGAATCGGCGGTGATGTCGTCATGTGTTGGGCCGATGCCGCCGGTGGTGAAGACATAGGTGTAGCGGGCGCGCAGCGCATTCACTGCAGCGACGATCTCGTCTTCCTCGTCCGCAACGATGCGCACTTCTTTCAGGTCGATGCCGATCGCCGTCATGATGTCGGCGAGGTGGCCGATGTTCTTGTCCTTGGTGCGGCCGGACAGAATCTCGTCGCCGATGACGAGCATGGCGGCAGTGACGATTTCGGTCATGATTGGCTCCGGCAAACGGGTCGCCTGAGATAGCGCGACGGACGGCCGGCGGCAATGCCGCCAAACGACGGATCCATCTGTGCCACCTCCCTTGCCGTGGACCCTTCGGCGGGTGATGCTGCGTGCCGGTTTGGAGCCTTGAGCAAGACATGCCGGTACCGATTCTGCTATGGCTGCCCGGCGCGCTGCTTCTGCTGGCGCTCGTCATGGCAGCCTATCCTCTGCTGGCGACGCGGCGGATTGCGGCGAAGGCCGAAAGGCTGGTGCCGGCCAGCGGAAAATTCATCGAGATCGACGGCAACCGCATTCATTATGTCGAGACGGGCGAGGGGCGGCCGATCGTCTTCCTCCACGGCCTCGGCGCGCAGCTTCATCAATTCGGCCACACGCTGTTCGGACGGTTCGGCCCGAACTATCGGCTGATTGCGCTCGACCGTCCTGGCTCCGGCTATTCGGTGCGGGCCAGGGGCGCCAGCGGACGGCTGCCCGAGCAGGCCGAGATCGTACGGCGTTTCATCGAGGCGCTCGGGCTGGAAAAGCCTCTGGTCGTCGGTCATTCGCTGGGTGGCGCCATCGGGCTGACGCTGGCTGTCGAGCGTCCAGAGGCGATTTCCGGTATCGCCTTGCTGGCGCCGCTGACCCATCTGGAGCCGGACGCGCGCGAGAAGTTCGGCCCGCTATACGTCAAGTCGTCGCTGCGGCGGCGGATCATGGCTCATACGGTGGCGATCCCGGCGGCTCTCAAATATGCCGAACCGACGCTTGCCTTCATCTTTGCACCGCAGACGGCGCCGGCCGACTATATGGTCGAGGGCGGCGGCTGGTGCGGGCTGAGGCCAAGCCATTTCTACGCGACATCGACCGACGTCGTGGCCATTGAGCACGACCTTGGCCGCATCGAGCAACGCTATCGCGAGATCGCCATGCCGGCCGGCATTCTGTTTGGTGCTTCCGACCAGGTGCTGGGCATCGACACCCATGGCTGGCCGCTGATGGAAAAGATCAGCGGGCTCGATTTCGAGCCGGTCGAGGGGCTTGGCCACATGCCACAATTCGTCGAGCCGGAACGGGTCGTCGCTTTCATCGAACGCATTGCCGACCGCGCATTTGCGCCGAAGTCCGACACCGCCAGCTGACACCTCCCGCAACCCTCGCGCATTCCTGACCATGCCGGCTATTCCTTCACGGCTCCGGTCATCGAGGAAACATAGTGCTCGACAAAGAACGAATAGAGCACCACGACCGGCAATGAACCGATCAGCGCTCCCGCCATCAGCGCCCCCCATTCATAGACGTCCGAGCGCACCAGCTCGGTGAGCACGCCGACCGGCACGGTCTTGTTTTCGGACGACTGGATGAAGGTCAAGGCATAGATGAACTCGTTCCATGACAGGGTGAATGCGAAGATGCCGGCGGAAATCAGCCCCGGCACCGACAGCGGCAGCACGATCTTGGTGAGGATCTGCCAGCGGCTCGCGCCGTCGATCAGCGCGCATTCTTCCAGCTCGAACGGGATCGAGCGGAAGTAACCCATCAGCAGCCAGGTGCAGAACGGGATCAGGAAGGTCGGATAGGTGAGGATGAGCGCGAAGGGCGTGTCGTAAAGCCCAAGGTTGAACACCATCACCGACAGCGGAATGAACAGGATCGAGGGCGGTACGAGATAGGCGAGGAACACCGCGAGGCCGACCTGCCGCGCCCCGGAGAACCGCAAGCGTTCGATCGCATAGGCAGCGAACACGGCAGCCAGCAGCGACAGGAACGTGGCGGCGGTCGAAATGATGATCGTGTTGAGCAGCCAGCCCGGATAGGATGTCTCGAAGAGCAGGTAGCGGATATGCTCGAGCGTCGGATGCACCACCCAGAACGGATTGAAATTGGCGTAGTCGGTCATCTCGAGGTTGGGCTTAACCGCCGTGATCGTCATCCAGTAGAACGGAAACAACAGCACGATGACGAAGATCAGCAACGGCAGGTAGACCGTCACCACGCGGCGCGGCACGCTCTGCAGGTAGCCCATGCCGCCTTCGTCGAGTTCCGGGCGTTTGCTTGTATCGATCGCGGTCATGTCAATCTCCGCCGCCCTGCTGCCATTTGCGGCGCTGCAGGCCAAAGTAGCTGAACAGGATCGCCGCCAGCAGGAACGGGATCATGGCGACTGCGATCGCGGCGCCTTCGCCAAGCTGGCCTCCGGAAATGCCGCGCTGGAACGACAGCGTCGCCATCAAATGGGTGGCGTTGACCGGCCCGCCGCGCGTCAGCACATAGATCAGCTGGAAATCGGTGAAGGTGAACAGCACCGAAAACGTCATGGTGATGGCTATGATCGGCGTCAGCAGCGGCAGCGTCACATAGCGGAACAATTGCCAGCGGCTGGCGCCGTCGAGCGTGGCGGCCTCGTAGAGCGACTGCGGAATCGTCTGCAGGCCCGCAAGCAGCGTTATCGCCACGAAAGGAATGCCGCGCCAGACATTGGCGGCGATGACCGAAGCCCGCGCATTCTCCGGATCGCCGAGGAAGTTGATGCGATGGTCGATCAGGCCCATTTCCATAAGCGCCCAGGACAGGATCGAGAACTGGGAATCGTAGATCCACCAGAAGGCGATCGCCGACAGCACGGTCGGCACCACCCAGGGGAGCAGGACGATCGCGCGGAAGAACGATTTGAACGGCAGGTTCTGGTTGAGGATAAGCGCCAGCCACAGGCCGAGCGCAAACTTCAGGATCGAGGCGCTGATCGTGTAGAGCAATGTGTTGAAGACGGAGAGCCAGAAGACGGCGTCGTCCCACAGATATTCGTAGTTCTCGATGCCGATGAAGATGCCGGGGCGGCCGATGCGGGCATCGGTGAAGCCGAGCCAGACGCCGAGCCCGAGCGGATAGGTCAGGAAGACCAGCAGCAGTGCCGCCGCCGGCAGCATGAAGCCGAAGCCAAGCGCGTTATGACTTTCAGACACGAACGTCAAAATGCGCGACAGCGTCGACCGGCGTGGCTGAGCGGCAGCGGAGGTCACGGCCATGGGTCGGCTCCTCTAGGGTCTCATTGAACGGCCGGGCGGCCATGCGCGATTCGAAGCCGGGCAGCATGGCCGCCCGGCTGAATCCGGCTCAAACGCGATAGTAGCGGTTTGCGCGCTTCTCGGCTTCTTCCATCGCTTCTTGCGGCGTCGCCTGGCCGGTCACCGCCTTGGCGAACATATCGACCAGCACATAGTCGGCCATGGTCGCCGCCGAGGCATAGCCAAGCGGGCCGGCATAGCCGTTGGGCCGCAGCGTCGCCGAGGCCTTGGCGTAGGCGGCATTGTTCGGATCGGCCGTCCACACCGGGTTGTTGTCGAAGGCTTTGAGCGTCTGGCAGCAATAGCCCGCCGAGGACGTGATCCACTTGGCCATTTGCGGTTCCTCGAACATGAACTGCAGATAGGCCTTGGCCGCGTTGGGGTAGGGCGTGTAGTCGAAGATCACGGCCGTGGTCACCTGGAACAGCTCGACGGATTTCCCGACCGGACCGATCGGCAGGTTGGTGGTGCGGATGTCCTTGGCCATCTCGGCCAGTTTCGGATCCTTGTCCTTGTTGATCTTGGCGGTGTTGTAGGCCGAAATGCCGTTGGCGATGACGCTCAATTCGCCGGCCAGGAAGGCGCGGTTGTTGTTGACGTCGAGCCAGCTTTCGGTACCGGGAATGAAGGTCTTGTAGAGCTCCTGCGCGTATTCGATCGCCTTCAGCGTTTCGGGGCTGTTGATCGTCACCTTGCTGCTCTCGTCGACCATTTTGCCGCCGTGGCTCCACAGCAGCCAGTGGGCGTAGTTGTTGCCGTCGCCGACGCCGTGGCCGTGTGTGAAGCCGGCCGGATGGCCCTTCGCCTGCAACGCCTTGCAAAGTTCGAGCAAGCCTGCCGTGTCCTTCGGAAATTCGGAGAAGCCGGCCTCCTTCACCCAGCTTTCGCGATAGACGATGGCATTGCCGATGGTGGCCAGCGGCAGGCCGAGGAATTTGCCTTGCCGTGTGGCATATTGGTGCGGTCCATCGTGCCAGCCGCCATATTTCGAGCCGAGATATTCGCCCAGTTCCGACACGTCGTGCAGCTTGTCGGGATATTGGTGCGGATCGTCGAACCAGACGAACATCAGGTCCGGGCCGGAGCCGACATTGGCGGCGACCGCCGCCTTGGGGCGGATGTCCTCCCAGCTTTCCTTGTCGACGCGGACCTCGACGCCGGTCGCTTCGGTGAAGCGCTTGGTGTTGGCCAGCCATTGATCCTCGTCGCCCTGCACGAAGGGCGACCAGCGCAGCAGCCTGAGCTTGGCGCCGTCCTCGGGCTTGTACTTCAATCCCTCCTGGGCAAAGGCGGGAGAGCCGATGAGCCGGCTTCCCAAGGCTCCCGCCGCCGCGCCGGCGGTGGTGCGGATCACGTCGCGTCTGGTGAATTTCATGCTCGCTTCCTCCTGCTTATTGTCCTTGCCGTCCTACTGCTCGATGGGTGTTTCGAACCGCTGTCCGGTTTTGCCGTGAAAGAGATGGATGAGGCCAGGCTCGGCCGTAAGCCGGATGGTTTCGCCCGGCGTGAAGGAATGGCGTTCCCGGAAATTGGCGACGATCTCCTCGCCGCCGGCGGTGCGGCCGATCAGCTGCACTTCGGACCCTGTCGGCTCGACCACCACGACAGTGACCGGAATGCCCAGATGGTCGGACAGCCGTAAATGCTCGGGCCGTATGCCCAGCACGACCGGCTCACCATTGCCGATCGAAAGGGCCGAGGCCAACGGGACCGAAATCCCGCCGGCGCCCCGAAACGACGGCGAGCCGTCGCTTACGATCTCGCCCCTCAGCATGTTCATGGCGGGCGAGCCGATGAAGCTGGCGACAAAGAGATTGTTCGGCCGGTCGTAGAGTTCGAGCGGCGGCCCGATCTGCTCGACGATGCCGTCATGCATGACGACGATCTTGTCGGCCATGGTCATCGCCTCGATCTGGTCGTGGGTGACGTAGACCGTCGTCGTCTTCAGGCGCTGGTGCAGTTCCTTGATCTCGGCGCGCATCTGCACCCGGAGCTTGGCATCGAGATTGGACAGCGGCTCGTCGAACAGGAAAACCTGCGGGTCACGCACGATCGCCCGGCCCATGGCGACGCGCTGCCGCTGGCCGCCGGAAAGCTGGCGGGGATAGCGGTCGAGCAGCGGCACCAGTCCCAGGATTTCGGCCGCGCGCCGCACGCCGGCATCGCTCTCCGTCTTGGGAACGCCCTTGAGCATCAGCGAGAACGCCATGTTCTCGGCGACCGTCATATGCGGGTAGAGCGCATAGTTCTGGAAGACCATGGCGACGTCGCGCTCCTTTGGCGCAACGTTGTTGACGACACGTTTGCCGATCGCAATCTGGCCGCGCGAGATCTTTTCCAGGCCGGCGATCATTCTGAGCAGGGTCGACTTTCCGCAACCCGAAGGACCGACCAGCGTGACGAACTCGCCGTCGTTTATATCGACGCTGACCCCGTGCAGGACCTCGACGTTTCCAAATGATTTGTAGACATCGCCGATTGCGACAGACGCCATCGATCTCCTCCCGATTGATTCCTGCAACGACTTCGAAGGAAACCGCTTTCCTGCCTGGCCCGCGACAGCGCCCAGACTCCTCCCCGGTCACGCGCGATGTGAGACGGTAGCGCTACCAAACCGACCTGTAAAGCACACCGGCATCACTGGGATATCGAGACACCCTAATCGGAAACCTCGGTCTGCGGCCGGTCGCGGCCGTCGGCGAGCTCGTCGTGCCATTTGCCGTCGGCGTCCTCGTACTGGATGCCGTCGGTGTTGCCGGCGACCTGCTGTTCGGCGGAAGCGATCTCGGCGGCGCGCAACGCGTCCTGATGGGTGGGAAATGTTTCGGAGAATGTCGAGCCGACCTTGTAGGCCCAGCCTCCGTCATGCTCAACGATCTTGTAGGTCAGTTTCGCCATGAAACCCTCCGGTTGAAAGCCCGTTGCCTCAATGCAGCCTGTCGTCGGCCAGTCTGTCGTCTGGCAGCTTGTCGTCTGCGACCAGCACGTCCGATTCCCTGGCGGCTTCGATCAGTGCCCGGCGCGCATCCGCCGTCGAACGATAACCTTCCAGCACTTTTAGGCAAGTGTCGAGGGCATCACGATGACGCGGACCGCGATTGAGTGGCCAGACCGTCATCAGGCACTCCGCCGCCTCCTGGGCGCTGCGGATGTGGCGATACTTGCCGACATGGCCGAGTTCGACCACGACCGGCTTTTCAAATGGCTTGCTGTCCATCATCGCCGCCAACGCGGAGCGGCCGATTTGGTTGCAAGTACTATGTTAGCTCAGGCGAATATAGCTCAACAATCTAGCCGCAGTCGGGGCAATCACTTCAGGTTTGCGCTGCCCCTCATCCGCCTGCCGGCACCTTCTCCCCGTATAGTGACGGGGAGAAGAGGACTGACCGCAACCTCGGCTCCCGTTCTGCAACGCTGGAGATTGGCGAAACCGTCGACGAGAGCGCCCCTCTCCCCGTCACTATACGGGGAGAGGATGCCGGCAGGCAGGTGAGGGGCGGCGCGACATCATCAATTGGCCGGCCGAGCGCCATTTCCGTCGGAAACGATTGCCTTGGGCGGCTCATCGGAACCCGTCAGTTCGCCGCCTTTCATCCAATGCTGCATCGTCGTCACCGAGCGGGCAAGCTGCGGCGCCGGGTGGATTTTTTCGCCGAAGGTGGCCGCGGCGCGCCAGCCCCAGCGCGGATCGGCAAGGAAGGCGCGCGCCAGCGCCACCATGTCGGCGCGCCCGTCGGCAACGATCGCCTCGGCCTGTTTCGGATCGTCGATCAGGCCGACGGCCCGCGTCGGGATGCCGACGGCCTTGCGCACCGCTTCGGCCAGATGCACCTGGTAGCCGGGCCCGGACGGCAGCTTCTGCAACGGCGAATTGCCGCCGCTCGAGCAGCAGAGATAGGCGACGCCGGCTTCCTTCAGCGCTTTTGCCACTTCGATCGCATCCTCGACCTCGAAGCCGCCGTCGACCCATTCCTTGATCGACAGGCGCGCGCCCAGCATCAGCCTGGGCACCGCCTTCTTCACCGCCTTGGCGATCTCGACGGCGAAGCGCATGCGGTTTTCCAGCGAGCCGCCCCAGCGGTCGGTGCGCTGGTTGGAGAGCGGCGACAGGAACTGGAAGATCAGATAGCCATGCGCGGCATGCAGCTCGATGAAGTCGAAGCCGGCCCGCTCGGCCCGCCGTGCCGCTTCGGCGAAGCGTTCAATGATTTGCAGGATCTCGTCGTCCTCCAGCGCCCGCGGCACCTGCCAGCCGGTGTCGTAGGCGATCGCCGATGCCGACACGATCGGCCACGGGTCCTGATCGGCGTGCAGCGGGCCGCCACCCTCCCAGGGTTTGCGGTTCGAGGCCTTGCGGCCGGCATGGGCAAGCTGCGTGCCGAATTTCGTGCCCGGTGCGGCCACCCGTTTGGCTGCATCAAGCGTGCGTCGCGCCGCCGCCTCATTGTCTTCGGAATAGAGGCCGAGACAGCCATGCGAGATACGGCCGCGCCGTTCGACCTCGGTCATCTCGACGGTGACCATGCCGGCGCCCGACATCGCCAGGTTCATCCAGTGATAGAGGTGCCAATCGCTGGCCGAGCCGTCGTCGGCCGAATACTGGCACATCGGCGCGACCGCGATGCGGTTGGGGAAGGTGAGGCCGTCGAGGGTGATCGGCTGGAAAAGCGATGAGGTCATAAAAAACTCCGGAAAGGGTTGCCGCTATTTAGGCAGGCACTTGCAGATGCGCCAGACACGAGAGGGTGAACCGGCGCACTGGACCAATTGGTGGCCGGATTGCACGAACCGCCGTTCGCGGCTACGCCTTGCCGCGGCAGCAGGGAGTCCACCATGGAAGATCGCATTCGCATCCGCTCTGAGGAAGTCCTTTCCGACGAATGGGCGGTTTTGAAAAAGACCGTCTTCGACTATCGCCGGCGCGACGGCAAATGGGAAACGCACACCCGCCAGACCTACGATCGCGGCGACGGCGCGGTGATCCTGCCCTTCGATCCGGAGCGGTCGACGGTGCTTCTGGTGCGGCAGTTCCGTTATCCGGCCTACGTCACCGGCCACAAGGAGCCGCTGATCGAGGCCTGCGCCGGCCTGCTCGACGAAGACGATCCCGAAACCTGCATCCGCAAGGAGGCCGAGGAGGAACTCGGCTACCGCCTGAAGGACGTACAGCGGCTGTTTTCACCCTATATGAGCCCCGGCAGCGTGACCGAGCGGCTCTGGTTCTTCGTCGCCCGCTACTCGCCCGCCGACCGCATTTCCGACGGCGGCGGCGCCCACGACGAAGGCGAGGACATCGAGGTTTTGGAAATGCCGCTCGACGAGGCGCTGGCCGGCATCTACGACGGCAGCATTGTCGATGCGAAGACCATCATCCTGATCCAGCATTTGAAGCTGAACCCGATCGGTGGGTGAGGTGGTGGATCTGGGCTAGGTGCGGATTAGGACAAGTCGGTGGATATCGCGGTCACGGTGCGGCAGAGCGACGGGAGGAAGCATCGCGATAGTTCGGCGCATGTATCGACGCGCTCCCAATAGAGGCAGCGCGAAGCGCACTTGATGGGAGGAGCACGTTGGCACCATGCAGGGCCACATTCCGAGCCGTTCAGATCGCAGCTATTGCCTTGGCGATCGCGGCGAAAGGCAGGACCAGGGACAGCGGCGCGTCATCGAGACGGACCGCACCGTAGCCCTCGTACCAGCGTGCGGCCTGATCGCCTTTGGCGTCGATCAACAGGGCTACGCCGCCGACTTCCTGCGCAACTGCTATGCAGCGTTTCCCGGCGGCGAGCAGCAAGCCGCCGCCGAGGCCACGGCCTTGTATCGCACGATCCACTGCGAGGCGACCGAGGCGATAGACCGGCACGTCGTAGCGGCCCAGGCCACGCCTGGCGATCGTCGGTGTGCGGGCATAGTCTATCGAGGCGGGACTGAGGGAATAGAATCCGAGGATGTGCGATGGATATTCCGCCGTCACGGCGACGAAGGTTTTTGCGCCGCCGCTTTCGTGGTTTTGACGCGCGAAGCGCTGTAGATAGGTATTGAGGTCCGCGTCGCCACAGTCGAAGGCGGCACGGTCATGCTGTTTACTGATCGGCACTTCCTGCCAGGAGTTCACGCGAGGGTCTGACCGGCCTTGGCGGCACGGATAAGACGTTCGGTGGGCGCCGGCGGATTTTCGAGCAGGTCGAGGACGCGCAGGCTGTCGCGTTCTGACAGTGCGAGATGTTCGGCGCGTTCGATCGTGGCTTGGGCGTCACGCAGCGCGGAACGCGTGACGAACTCGGTTAGACCGACATTCGACAAAGCCGCTGCACGTGCGATCACGGCTTTTGCTTCGGGCGGAATCCGGAGATCGATTCGGCCATTGTCACTAACATTGCGGGGCATGGGCATATCCTTCGGTTTAATTATACAGTACGGATTCAATCCGTACAACACCAACCTTTCGCCTTAGCTTGAGTTATAGAAATGCGTTCTATAACTCAGAGGGCACAAGCCTAAGGCTCAACCGAGCAGCTTCAATGCCGTTGCAATCGGTAAAAGCGATGACAACGGACGGCTCTGAGGTGGCAAGAGGCCGTGCTTGCGATAGAAGGCTGTCGGGCAGCCAAGCCTTCTTGGCTAGCCACCCAGCTAGGAAATCAAATCAATACCCAATTTGGTGCGGACGACGGGAATCGAACCCGTACGATCAGAGATCGAGGGATTTTAAGTCCCTTGCGTCTACCAATTCCGCCACGTCCGCAGGCCAGCCCTTTTCAGCCGCCAGCCAAAGGCCGTCAAGCCGTCTTCTGCGGTCGACAAATCCGGCACTGGAAGCTGGCGAGGGCTAATCACCTACAGAGATGCAAACAAAATTGTTTCACCTGGAAACATTTTTAGCGGCCGCTTCCGAGGCTACCGCGAATGCGCGTCCCCCGTTCGCAGGATGCGTTGAGGCGCTCCGCTCTGATAGACTCCAATTGGCAAGTGGATCGGCGCGCCGGTACTCGACGCCGTCCTCTACGAACACCGGGAGATTGTCATGCTCAAGCTTGCCTCTGCCCTGGCATTGCTGCTTGTTGGGACGGCGCCTCTGTTTGCCGATGACATGCCGATGAACGCCAAAGACATCAAATGGGGTCCTGCTCCTGCTGTCATTCCCGCTGGCGCTGAAATGGCTGTTATCTCTGGAGATCCCTCAAAGGACGGCGCCTATGTGCTGCGGTTGAAGACACCCGCCGGCTACAAAATTGCCGCACATAATCATCCCACCACGGAATACGTAACGGTGCTTTCCGGCAACTTCCATATTGGAATGGGCGATAAGCTCGACGAGGCGAAAGGTGTCGAACTGACTGCTGGCGGCTTCGGCGTCACGCCGGCCGGAATGAATCACTTCGCCTGGACCACAAGCGATACGATCATCCAGGTTCATGGCGAGGGGCCATTCAAGATCACCTACGTCAATCCGGCCGACGATCCGAGCAAGAAGTGACAGTTCGGGATCGAATTGGATTGAACCGGCTGAAGGCTCGAATGATGGAGTGCGTCAAACTCCGCGACCGTCGATTCAGTAAGATCCGCCAACGCGGCGAAAGCTGATTGGCCGCAACGGAATCGTATTCCGCTTGAGCCATTTTGCCGTGAATGGCGCCATAACAGAAAACCCGCCTCGGGAGGCGGGTCGTTGGAGCCAATTGGCACCGTACCCAAATTAGTAGCATAGCTGCCGGCACAAAGCAAGAACAAAGTTGCTGCGGCCGGCACAAAAGCATAAATGCCTTTGTCCTGCCTTCCCGGCGTCGGGGATTGGCGAAAGCCGTGGTGGCATCGATCTCCCTCCTTGAGGGGGGAGATGCCAAGTTGTGGCAAAGAGGGCAGGCCAGAGGGGGTCGTCTCGCGTCGAGCGCCAGCCTGTTTTGTTCGCGGTAACGGTTCGCGTCAGGACGTCCCGACCCCTTCTGTCGCCTTCGGCGACATCTCCCCCCACTTTGGGTCCCACTTGGGGGGAGATAGGCAGTTTCGCCGTCGGCGCTTACTTCCTCGCTGGTCAAAATCCCCGCGGCTTGGCACAGTCGAGCAAAGAGGAGCCTGTTGATGCCGAAGAATGCGACGAAACCGAAACCCTGGGCCGAGATGGCGACGCATCTGGTCGATGTCGCCATGGGCCGCAAACCCGCCGATCTCGTCATCCGCAACGGGCGCTGGGTCAACGTTCATTCGGGCGAGATCATCGCCGGCACCGACATCGCCATCGCCGGCGGCCGTTTCGCCTATTGCGGGCCGAATGCCAGCCATGCCATCGGCCAGGGCACCAAGGTGGTCGATGCCGGTGGTCGCTATCTGGTGCCGGGGCTTTGCGACGCGCATATGCATGTCGAGAGCGGCATGGTGACGGTGACGGAATTCTGCCGCGCGGTGATCCCGCATGGCACCACCTCGATGTTCATCGATCCGCATGAGATCGCCAACGTGCTCGGCCTGCCGGGTGTTCGGCTGATGCATGACGAGGCCGTCGCCATGCCGGTCAACGTGCTCGTTCAGATGCCGTCCTGCGTGCCCTCCGCTCCGGGGCTCGAGCATGCCGGCGCCGAGCTGACCGTCGCCGACGTTGCCGAGGCGATGACCTGGGAGAACATCATCGGGCTTGGCGAGGTGATGAATTTTCCCGGCGTCGCCGCCAACGATCCGGTAATGTCGGGCGAGATCGCGGCGACGGTGAGGGCCGGCAAGACCGTCGGCGGGCATTATGCCTCGCGCGATCTCGGCCTTCCGTTCCACGGCTACGTCGCCGGCGGCCCGGAGGATGACCATGAAGGCACGCGCGCCGAGGACGCCATCGCGCGCGTCCGCCAGGGCATGAAGGCGATGCTGCGGCTGGGCTCGGCCTGGTATGACGTCGCCTCGCAGGTCAAGGCGGTGACCGAGAGCGGCCTCGACCCGCGCAACTTCATCCTGTGCACCGACGACAGCCATTCCGGCACGCTAGTGCACGAAGGCCATATGGACCGGGTCGTGCGCCACGCCATCAGCCAGGGCTTGAAGCCGGTGACGGCGATCCAGATGGCGACGCTCAACACCGCCCAGCATTTCAAGCTGGAGCGTGAGATCGGCTCGATCGCGCCGGGTCGGCTCGCCGATCTGCTGATCGTCTCCGACCTGGCCGAAATGACGATCGACGAGGTCTATGGCCGCGGCGTCAGGTTGGCCAAGGGCGGCAAGCTCGAGATCGACATTCCGGCCTACAATTATCCGAAGACGGCGAAGAACACCGTCAAGCTCGGCAAGAAACTCAAGGCAGGCGATTTCGACATCGCCGCACCCATGGGCGCCAACGAGGTGCGGGTCCGCGTCATCGGCGTCATCGAGAACCAGGCGCCGACGCGGGCGCTCGAGGCCGATCTTGCCGTCGAGGACGGGCTGGTCGCCATGGACCGCCGCAACGACGTCTGCCAGATCTCACTGGTCGAGCGTCACAAGGGCACCGGCGGCGTCACCAACGCCTTCGTTTCCGGCTTCGGCTATATCGGCGACTGCGCCATGGCCTCGAGCGTGGCGCACGATGCCCACCACATCATCGTCGTCGGCACCAACAAGCAGGACATGGCCCTGGCCGTGAACCGGCTGGGCGAGGTCGGCGGCGGCGTCGTGCTGTTCTCCAGGGGCAAGGAGCTGGCGCTGGTCGAAATGCCGATCGCCGGACTGATGTCGGACGAGCGCGCCGAAATCGTCGCCGCAAAGGCGGACCAACTCAGCGACGCCATGCGCCAGATGGGCTGCTCGCTGAACAACGCCTACATGCAGCACTCGCTGCTGGCGCTGGTCGTCATCCCCGAGCTCAGGATTTCCGACGTCGGCCTGATCGACGTGACGACTTTCCGGAAGGTCGATCTGTTCGTTTGAACGATGGCGGGACAGCGCCCCCCTCTGTCCTGCCGGACATCTCCCCCCTTAAGGGGGGAGATTGGCAGTTTCGTTGACAGCGCCTTGTTCGTCAAAGTTGGAGATTGGCGAAAGCCGAGCTGGCGGCCAATCTCCCCCCAAGTGGGGGAGATGTCCGGCAGGACAGAGGGGGGCGCGAAGGATCGCTGCCGTGCGCTTTGTTCCGAACTGACGTCAATAGTGACCGCTCAGCGATCGCTCACCCGCCTGTCGCAATCGTCAGCACCTTGAACGGCGTGGTGATGACGATTTCGGCGACCGAACCGACGGCCTTGCCGAGGCCCTGGCCAAGATTGTCGAGCTGGGCCGGCGCGGTCTCTTCGGAGGCGAGGCCCGCCGGGGCGCGCAGGCGGTCGCCGAGCAGCTGCACCAGAAACGGGTTGTCGGCGAACTTGGCGTGGTTCAGCCGGTCGCCGCCCTTTGTCTTGGTCAGGTCGACCACCGAGACGCCATAGCTGGCGAGGTCGGCCGCGTCGCCATAGTCGCCGACGCGCGGCTTGTCGCCGGAGATCATGGTCGACAGTCTGAGCGCCCGGTCGTCGCCCGAAAGCAGCACGGCGAACGGCTTGTCGGGCTTGCCGTAGCGGATCATCTGCTTCTTGAACACGTCGACGTCGATGTCGGGCGAGGCCAGGATGACGTAGCCGAGCTTGCCGCCGAGGTCGCGGTCGCCGGTGATGGCAAGCTGGCGCAACGCTTCCATCGTCACCCAGGTCCCCATCGAATGGGCAATGATGTCGATGCTCTTGGCGCGGCTCCTGGCGAGCATGCGCAGCGTCGCTTCGAGATCGTCGCGCGCTGCATTGGCGCTTTCCTTGTCGTAGATGTAGCCGGTCGTCTTGCCGCTCGATGCCCACGAAAACAGCACCGGCGTTCCCGGGTATTTTGTGTCGTGCGCGATCTGCGTCAGCCGGTAGATGCCGTCGTCGAAGCCGTTGTTGAAGCCGTGCACGAAAACCAGCGCGCGGTCGCCGCGCATGGCGATGTCGGCGCCGACCGCCTTGGCGAATTGCGGGGCGCCTTCGTAGAAGGTGACGCCGGTCGCCGTGAAATCCTTCGCCGGATTGCTGTTGGCCGAGCCCTTGACCCGCTCGATGGCGCCGAGCTGGTGGATCTTGGGCACCGTCACCTCGACGCTGGCAAAGCTGGTGGTCGGCGAACGGTCGCCGTCGAACACCTGCCGGGGCTCCTTCGTTGCCCTTTGCCGGGTTGTGGCGACGAAGATCTTGTGCGTCGCCGCGATATCGGAAGCAGGCACGGTGATCGTCGTCTTGTTGAGCAGGTCATGCGTGTTCTGGCCGGCGCAGCCGGTAACCGCGAGCGCGAACGCAACGACGAGAAAGATCTTCGAAGGCACGATCACGCGGGCTCCCGCAAAGGCGACGTCGAGCCGGAGACGTCTTGGCCTATTCGATAGAGGCAGAGGCCGGCACGGTCCAGTTCAAACTGTCCCGATGGCGCGGCAATGATCAACAATGACGGCCGCGCAATGCAGCTATTGTCCGACCGAGGCGATGCGGTCTGTCACTTCGCGGTCACTGGCAAACCCGTCATCCTCGCGCAGCTTCTGGCCAATCAACTGCACCAATTCCGGATTGTCGGCGAATTTGGTGTGGTTGAAGCGGTCGGCGCCCTTGACGCTGGAAAGGTCGACGACCGACACGCCATAGCTGGCGAGGTCGGCAGCGTTCTTGTAGTCGCCAACGCGCGGCCGCGCACCGGCGATCAGGCCCGATAACCTGAGCGCCCGGTCGTCGTCGGAGAGCAGCAGGATGAACGGCTTGTCCGGCTTGCCGTAGCGGCGCATCTGGCTCTTGAACACGTCGACGTCGATGTCGGGCGAGGCTAGCACGACGTCGCCGAGCTTGCCGCCGAGATCGCGGTCGCCGGTGATGGCGAGCTGGCGCAGCGCCTCCATGGTAACCCAGGTCCCCAGCGAATGAGCGACGATGTCGATGCGCCGCGCGCCGGTCTGCGCCAGCATTCTCAGCGTCACTTCGAGCTGGTCGCGGGCAACGCTGGCGCTTTCCTTGTCGTAGACATAATCGGTGGTCTTGGCGCCCGACGCCCAGGAAAACAGCACCGGCGTGCCCGGATAGCCGGAATCATGGGTGATCTGCGTGACGCGGTAGACCGCGTCGTCGAAGCCGGTGTTATAGCCGTGGACGAAAACCATGACGCGGCCGCCGCGCGCTGCGATGTCGGCGCTGAGCGCGCTGGAGAATTTCGGCTGGGTGTCGTATCCGACGACCTCGGAAGCCATGAAGTATTTGGCCGGATCGTCCGACTTGCCGCGCGAGCGCCGCTCGATCTGGCCTGTCTTGTGGATGCCGGGGACGGTGACGTTGACGCGGGCATAGTTCAGCGTCGCCGACCGCTCGCCGTCGAAGACCTTGTTGGGATCGTCGGAGCGCTTGCGCGTGGTGGCGATGAAGATCGAGTGGTTGCCGGCGATTTCCGTCACCGGCACCGCCATCATGGCGCTGCCGAGCAGTTCCTCGGTTTGGCGGCCACCGCAGCCGGCGAGCAGCGCGGCAAGGACAATGATGCAAATCGTCTTCAAGGGCACTTAAGCAATTCCACTCCGGCCTAACCAAAGGCCCATCCACCTCCGCCGCACCTCCCGGACAGGCGAAGTGCGGCAGAAGTAAGTCGCAGGCGCCGAAATGCGCTCAGCGCCTCGCGACTGCCATCGCAGTGTTGCGCGAAAGCCAGAACGGCGGCAGGAAGGCCGGAATGTTGGAAAAGGGCAGCACTTCCGGCTTCAGCCTTATGCCGAGCACGTCGGTCATGAAGGCGCGGCGCGCCTCGATGCGGCGCCAGGCCTCGGGATAGCGCGCGGCGATCTCTTCGCGCAGCGCCTCGTCGGCCAGCGCGATGCCGTCCTCGATGTTGGTGGTGAAATAATCGGTGCCGGTGGCCGGGATGATGTCGACCTGCAAGGCCATGCCCGACTTCAACCTGATGTCGGAGCCGGAAAATACCGGCGAATGCATCCATTCGTCGATATGGACGAGATGGCCGGGATTGAGCGACACGCCGAAGAACGGATCGCCGATGCGCTCGTGCACCGCTTGCCACAGCGCGCCGCCGGGAACGCCGATGCCGACCGTCTCATACCAGTCGACGACGGCGCAGAAATAGGGCGCGACCAGCTTCTCGACATAGTCCTGGATGCCCCTTGGAAGCTCGGCCGCGTCCTCGACCAGAAACCCGGCGCGGGCGTTGAGCGAGCCCTGGATGCCGTAGGCCATGGTGATCGGGTCGCCGCGCTTGATGACGTCGAGGCGCGGGCTTGGCAGGCCATAGGGCGCCCGCTTGCCGGCCGACAGCATCGGGTGGCAGCATTGCGGCAAGCCGTTGATGCCCATCAGCCGCGCCGCCTGCAATTCGGTCATGCCGGGTTCGATGCCTTGCAGCACATTGCGCAGGCCTTGCGAGGAATAGGTCGCGGCGAATTCGAACGCCGCCAGCTGGTCGGCCTCGTTGATGGCGCGCAGGCCGTTGGCAGGGTTCATCAAAAGGTTCGCCGCATTGACGATCACGCCCCTATCGCCGGCAAGGCTGCGCAACGTGTCGGCGATGAAGGACGGCAGGTCGAGCGTCGTTTCGCCAAAACCGGCATCGCCGGCGCCGAACGGCTTCCAGCCGATGGCGCCGATGCGCTGGCCGGCTTTCAGGCCGCAATCGACGAGGATGTCGGCCAGCGATTGCGAGCGGTCGCGCGGCTGCGCCGGCAGCGAAAACGTCTGGTAGAGCACGCGCTCATACGGTCCGTCGCAGATCTCGGCATAGCCCCAGCCCTCATTGCCAACCAGCAGTTTCGGCGACTTGCCGGGAACGATGACCAGCAGCGTCTCCTCGAAGCGCGGGTCGTAGCCGCAGAGATAGGCGACATTGGCTGCATGTTCGCGGTCGCCATAGACGACCAATGCATCGAACCCGCCGCGCGCGACCAGTGCCGCGATGCGGGCCTCATAGGTGGCGCGCGTAACCAGCGGCATCACCGTCGGCTCGCCGAACTCCGGCAGCGAAACGGTTTTCTGGGCCACCGATGCGACAGGCATGAACAGACGCTCCTAACGGCCGACGAGGTTTTGGGAACACCCTTTCGGGGTGGCCGGACAATGGCTTCGCGAGGCCGGATATGCAATAGCGAGACTGAATTCGCCTAGCCTGTAGGGTGCTCTTGCCATGACCAGTTTCTCCTCTCGCGTCGCTGCCGCCGCTGCCGCGATCCGCGAGATCTTTCCGGAAACGCCGCTGCAGGAGAACGACTATCTGTCGAAGAAGACCGGCGCGCGGGTGCTGCTGAAGCGCGAGGACCTGACGCCGGTGCGCTCCTACAAGATCCGCGGCGCCTTCAACTTCTTCCGCAAGACGCTCGCCGCCGGCAACGCTGCCGAGCTGTTCGTCTGCGCCTCGGCCGGCAATCACGCGCAGGGCTTTGCCTTCGTCTGCCGCCATTTCGGCAAAAAGGGCGTCGTCTTCATGCCGGTGACGACGCCGCAGCAGAAGATCGACAAGACGCGGCTGTTCGGCGGCGAATTCGTCGAGATCAGGCTGGTCGGCGATTTCTTCGACGACTGCTACCGTGCCGCACTCGAATTCACCGAAACTGCCGGCGCCCACATCGTGCCGCCTTTCGACCACAAGGACATCATCGAAGGGCAAGCGACCGTCGCCTACGAGATGTCAGGCCAGATGCCCGGCGCGCGCATGCCCGATATCGTCATGCTGCCGGTCGGCGGCGGCGGTCTGGCTGCGGGTGTGACGCATTATTTCGCCGACCAGCACCGCGAGACACGTTTCGTCTTTTGCGAGCCGGCCGGCGCCCCGAGCCTGAGCGAGACCCTTGCCGCCGGAAAGCGGGTCAAGCTCGCCAAGGTCGACAATTTCGTCGACGGCGCGGCGGTGGCCGAGATCGGCCGCGAGCCGCTGCGCCACCTCAAGGAGTTTGCCGCCGACGCCGTGCGGCTGATCCCGGAAAACCGGCTCTGCGCAACCATGATCGAAATGCTCAATGTCGAAGGCGTCGTGCTCGAGCCGGCCGGCGCACTGGCGATCGATGCGCTCAAGGATTTTTCCAGGAAGGAAATCAGGGGCAAGACCATCGTCGCCGTGGTGTCGGGCGGCAATTTCGATTTCGAGCGGCTGCCGGATGTGAAGGAACGGGCGCTGCGCTTCGAGGGCTTGAAGAAATACTTCATCATCCGCTTTCCGCAGCGGCCCGGCGCGCTGCGCGATTTCCTCGAATTGCTTGGTCCCGACGACGACATCGCCCGCTTCGAATATCTGAAGAAATCGGCGCGCAATTTCGGTTCGGTGCTGATCGGCATCGAAACCAAGGACCGCCGCAATTTCGACCGGCTCAAGGCGAATTTCGACGCCGAGAGCGTCCACTACCAGGACATCACCGACAACGAGACGCTCGCCGGGTTCATCATTTAGTGCTCCCATCTCCAAGCCCAAGGCAGCTTCGGAAACTGTGCATAAGGGCGTTATATTTGTTTGACAATTCTTTCTTCCTGGGCACTGAATCTTCTTCAAATAATTTGTTCCAAGCTTTGTTCCATGGATAGTGGCAGTCAGTCGTGCGGTTGCCATCCACCCCGGAAATCTCCGCACGTATCTTTGCGTCCTCCCCTGGCCCATTGTAGGTCTGGAACACGGTGTGAATAAATTCGTCATATGCAAGGAAAAGGTTCTCGTTAAATAGATGCCTATAGACATTCATGTTTTTGTCGGTAAATCTTTTCAGGTTTACCGTGTCTTCCGGTGTTATTTCCTTCCAATCGCCGACCCACATGCAGAAGCAAAAAAGCGAATTTAGTTTCGGCGCAATGAGATCATAAATTTCGAGCCTCTTTTCTATAATTTTTCTATTTTGCCATTGCGCCTGCTCAAGAGATTTTATTTGCTTGTTTATGCGCCACCCGAAATAAGCCAGCACTGCGGGAACTGACGCGCCAACGATCAACTTCAGGATTTCGAACGGCTGGTTTTCCAAAGTATTATCCCCCAACTGAATTCCAGATTGTATGGTATAGCTAAGAATCTGATAATTGATAAGGACTGAATGGATTTGACGACCTTCGTCGCGCTGTTTTCCGGCATCAATGTCGGCGGCAACCGCATCGTCAAAATGGCGGAACTCAGGTCGTTCTTCGAGCAGTTCGGCTTCTCCGCTGTCGCCACCTATGTGCAGAGCGGCAACGCCGTGTTCCGGTCGCCAGATGGCGATGCGGCGATGCTGACCAGGCGGTTGGAAGCGGAATTCGAGAAAAAATGGGGCTTCCATTCGCGCATCATGGTGCGCGATCTCGGCTGGCTCGAGCGGCTGGCGGCGGACAATCCCTATCCCGAAGTGGCCGGCGAGCCTACCAAGCTGCACGCCTATGCGCTGGAGCGCCGGCCGACCCCCGAGGAGGTCGCCCGGCTGGCGGAAAAATGCACTGGGCCCGAACGCTTCGAGGTCAAGGGCGACGTGCTCTACCTGCATGCGCCCGACGGGCTCGGCAAATCGGTGTTTGCCAACCTCATCCCGCGCGTCCTGAAGGTACCCGGCACGGCGCGCAATTGGCGCACCGTGCTGATGCTGCTGGAGATGGCCAAGGCCGGCGGTTGACTGGTCGCCTACGCAGCCGGAGCGCGTTTCCAGTCGAATGCCAGCTCCTCACGGAAGGCGAAGCGCTTGATGTGCTCGGCGACGACCGTTTCCAGGCGCTCGAGCGAGCCGGCCTCAGCGGTCGTCACCGCAATGTGCAGCGCAGCCGGGTCGGCATCGAGAACCGTGCGGCCGAGCGTCAGATCGATGGTGCCGTGGTTCGGGTCGAATTCGACTGGAAACTTGTGCGCCCAATGCTTGCACAGCTGCTGCAGATAGCGGCTGGCATGTTCGGTGGCGACGTCGACATGGCTGCTCGGCATGGATGAATTCTCCCTGGGAATGCGGACGCGAAAACCGAACCGGGGCCCGCCTGCGTCCGCTCAATACGGCGTGATCGGCTACCAGCTGCCGGTGTTCGGCATCGACGCCCACGGCTCGGCCTTCGGCTTTGCCGGACCTTTCTGCAACAGCTCGATCGAGATGCCGTCCGGCGATTTGACGAACGCCATGTTGCCGTCGCGCGGCGGCCGGTTGATGGTGACGCCATTGTCCATCAGCCGCTGGCAGGTGGCGTAGATGTCGTCGACCTCATAGGCAAGATGGCCGAAATTGCGGCCGCCCTTGTAGTCTTCCGGGTCCCAATTGTAGGTCAGCTCGACCAGCGGCGCCTTTTCGGAGATGCCGCTCTGCTCGTCTTCGGGCGCGGCAAGGAAGATCAGCGTGTAGCGGCCTTGCTCGTTTTCATGGCGGCGCACTTCCTTGAGGCCAAGCTTGTTGCAGTAGAAATCGAGCGAAGCATCGATGTCGGCGATGCGGACCATGGTGTGCAGATAGCGCATGATTTCCTCCTTATGTTGCGTTGCGGCGCAACATAGGGGCGGCCCGGCCAAAGGGCAATTGGCCACGCCTGCCGGCGCCGGCAAACGGCAAATCCGCTATTCCTGTACGGAACCGTGAAAAAAGGCACGTCAGGTCTTGCACACACCGGAAGCCGCGGTGTTAATCTGATACCAAGAATCAGTTGCAGTGTTTCTTGAAAAAAGGGGGCGTTCTTATGGGGGAAAAGGCCTCTTTCATGGGGCGGGACGGGGCCGGTAACGATGCGTTGAAGCGGGATGAGAGCGCCGATACGGCCGATCTCGTCGAAATCGCTGGCGCCATCAAATGGTTCGACGTGGCCAAGGGCTACGGTTTCATCCTTCCCGATGATGGTACTTCGGGCGACATCCTCCTCCATGTGACATGCCTTCGAAAGGACGGTTTTCAGACCGCCCTGGAAGGCGCCCGTGTCGTCTGCCTGGTCAAGCAGGGCGAGCGCGGGCTGCAGGCTTTCCGCGTGCTCTCGATGGATGTCTCCACGGCGGTGCATCCGGCAGAGCTGCAGGAGCAGCGCACCCATGTCGCGGTGACGCCGGAAAGCGGCCTCGAACGGGCGCTGGTCAAATGGTTCAACCGGACCAAGGGGTTCGGCTTTCTGACCCGGGGCGAGGGCACCGAGGACATTTTCGTCCACATGGAGACGCTGCGCCGCTACGGCATCACCGAACTCCGGCCGGGCCAGGTGGTGCTGGTCCGCTTCGGACGCGGCGACAAAGGCCTTATGGCTGCCGAAATTCACCCCGATATGGGTACCTTGCCGGTCTCGCATTAGTTCCGGCCGAGGATTTCATATGGCTCACAGGAACCGGCTGACGGCGGGCGCGCTCTGCGCCGGGATTTTCCTCATCGTCGCCGCAAGTGCGTTCTTCTATTTTCAGCAACCGAGTTCGGCCGACGGCAAGGCGATGATCCTTCCCGTCGATCCGGTGCCGCTGGTCGCGGTGACGAAGGCCGGCGAGCGTTCTTTTTCCGTCGAAATCGCCGACACGCCCGCCGAGCGCGAGGCTGGCCTGATGTTTCGCCGCCACATGGCCGACAATCACGGCATGCTGTTCGTCTTCGGTGCGCCGCAGGATGTGAGCTTCTGGATGAAGAACACGCCGATGCCGCTCGACCTGGTCTTCGTCGGCCAGGACGGCCGGATCCGGGCGATCAAGCAAGGCGAGCCGCAGTCCGAGGCGATCATCTCGCCGGACGAGCCGGTGCGCTTCGTGCTCGAGCTCAAGGCAGGCACCGCCGCCAAAAAGGGCCTTAAGGACGGCGACCTGCTGCGCCATCCGGCCATCGGCACGGCGCCGGGGCCGGCCATGCCGCCGCCCGACAAGGGCGATGCGCCGAATGTCGATTCCGACTGAACGGGCAGGATCTTCGGCCGATGCAGTTCTTCTCCCATGACGGTTTCGATCTTGCTTTCCTTGACCGCCAGCCGGCATCGGGGCAGGGCGATCCGGTGCTGATGATCCACGGCTTCGCCTCGAGCCATTACGTCAACTGGGTGTCGCCCGGCTGGTTCAAGACGCTGAACGATGCCGGTTACCGTGCCATCGCCTTTGACAATCGCGGCCATGGCTCGTCGTCGAAGAGCTATGACGAAGCCGACTACACGCCTGCAAAAATGGCGTCGGACGCGGCAGCGCTTTTGAACCATCTCGGCATCGAACGCGCTCATGTCATGGGTTATTCGATGGGCGCGCGCATATCGGCCTTCCTGGCGCTCTCCGACCCGGACAAGGTGGCGACGCTGGTCTTCGGTGGGCTCGGCATCGGCATGGTCGACGGTGTCGGCGACTGGGATCCGATAGCCGACGCCCTCCTGGCCGAGGATCCCGCAGGCACCAGCGACCCGCGCGGCCGCTCGTTCCGCGCCTTCGCCGATCAGACCCGCAGCGATCGCCGGGCGCTCGCCGCCTGCATCGCCACGTCGCGCGAATTGCTGAGCGAGGCCGACCTTGCCCACATTGCCCAGCCGACGCTGATCGCCGTCGGCACCAAGGACGACATCGGCGGCTCGCCGGATGAACTCGCCGCGTTGATGCCGAACGCCAGGGCGTTTCACATCGAAGGCCGCGACCACATGCTGGCGGTCGGCGACAAGACCTTCAAGCAGCGCGTGCTGGAGTTTTATGCCGAGTATCCGCTTTGACGGATGGCTCCCCAAAAGCGGCCATTGGGCCTGAAGCTGGGGTTCTTAGCGGTTTTGCAACGATACAGAAATAAATGAGGTACGACGTGTGGATCGGTTCAAACCCGCCACGCGCTAAAAAGAGGGCAGGGGGTACGATGGTACAATGGGGAAGAAGCGACGCCGCTTTGCCGGGGGTCGTTACGAAAAGCACGTTCGGCGAATGGTCCGTTGTTCTAGCGCTGGCCGCACTGGCGACAGGGGCGATTGCGATCACCGCGTTGATAGCAATGCCGAGCGACGCCTCCCCACTGCTCCAGAACAGTGCGACCGGCTTCTTCGCTGCGGTATTTTTCCTGGCCGGGCCGTTGGCACATCTTACCGGCGCGGTCTTCGGGCTGATGGCGCTTGGGCGCCCAAACGACAATCGTGTGCTCGGCCTGGCTGGCATCGTGGTCAACGGCGCGTCGCTGGCGGCCGGGGTGTTCATGCTGTGGGCAATGGCATCGACTTTTGGCGCGTTCACGTGATCTCGGGCCAAGATCCCGGACGCAAGCGAGCAACGCGTCGGGCTACGATCCGCGCGGGCTGTACCCCAGCGCCCTGAGCGACCGCGCCATGTTATGCCGGGCCTGGGTTTCGAAGCGCCGGCGGAACTCCTCGCTATGGAAGATATGCGGACGGGCGAGGAAGCCCTTTAGCACAGCGGCACGGCCGGCCCGCCACATCGGCTCCTCGACCCACTGATATTCGCGGCGGACCGCCTGTTCGTAAGCGTCGAACACGTCAGGCGCAGCACCCAGGATCGCCAGGTCCATGTCGAGGAACAGCGCCGCGTCACGAACGGAATGCTGGTCGCCAAGGGGCGGCAATTCGTGGCTGGCAGTGGCAGTGATCATCGCCGCGATGCGGCCGATGCGTTGTGCGTCGGCACGGCCGGCGAGCTTCTCCTCGGCAAGTGCGGCACTCCTCGCCTCATTGTCCTTGGCGCGGCTGTCGTAGATCGCGTCGTGGAACCAGATCGCCGCTTCGACTGCTTCAGGATCGTGCAGCAACGCCTTGTAATCATTGGCTAGCGCCAGCATCGTCTCGATGTGGCCGAGGTTGTGATAATGGCGGTCCCCGGCCTTGTAGAGCGCGGAAAGCTCGCGCTTCAGGGTCTCGTCCATCAAGGTTGCGTTTTCCATGGCTGCTTGAAATTCCGCGAACCAAATCCATTTGACGAAGCACTAAGGAAAATTGAGTTCACCCGTGCTATGATCTGGCTTATAGGTGCGGCCGGAGAATAGGCAAGCCGCGAACTGAGACATTGGATGGCCGAGACATTGGATGGCCGGAGACATCAGATGAACAGCGTTACGATTTCCCGTCCCACCAGGGTGCAGCCGGTAGATCCGATCTGGCGTTCGATCCGCGACGAAGCGATGGAAGCGGTCAACCGCGATCCGCTGCTGGCGGCGTTCCTCTATTCGACCATCCTCAATCAGGAAAACCTGGAAGAAGCGGTTATCCACCGGCTGGCCGAGCGCCTCGCCCACCAGGACATCGGCTCCGACCTCATCCGCCAGACGTTCAAGGCGATGGCGGCCGACGACAAGGACTGGGCGACGACGGTGCGCGTCGATATCCAGGCTTATTACGACCGCGATCCGGCCTGCGACCGCTTCATCATGCCGGTGCTCTACTTCAAGGGTTTTCATGCCATCCAGACGCACCGGCTGGCGCATTGGCTGTGGAGCCAGGGCCGCCAGGATTTCGCGCTGTATCTGCAGAGCCGGTCGTCCTCGGTGTTCCAGACCGACATCAATCCGGCAGCCCGCATCGGCAAGGGCATCTTCCTCGACCACGCCACCGGCCTCGTCGTCGGCCAGACGGCGGTGATCGAGGACGACGTGTCGATCCTGCACGGCGTGACGCTGGGCGGCACCGGCAAGGCCGGTGGCGACCGCCATCCCAAGATCCGCTACGGCGTGCTGATCGGCGCCGGCGCCAAGATCCTCGGCAACATCGAGATCGGTCATTGCTCGAAGATCGCGGCCGGCTCGGTGGTGCTGTCGCCGGTACCGCACAACAAGACGGTTGCCGGCGTGCCGGCCCGCGTCGTCGGCGAGACCGGCTGCGACCAGCCCTCGCGCCAGATGGACCAGCTGTTGCCATCGCAGACGATGGACCACGTCGTCAGCTTCGACATCTGAGTGCTCGGGCAGGGGGCTGAATTCCTGCCCCCTATGCCGGCTTGCCTTTACATGGCCATTGTCGACGTGCCAGAAGCGCGCTCACCAATGCATGTCGCCCAAAAGCGCCCAGCGGTTTTGGGATAGCGACATGCATGAAGCAAGATTTAAAGCGCGTCGCATCGGTCTATTCAGACGCGACGCACTTGAGCAAGCGACGATCGGAGAAGACTGTTGAAGCCGGACGAAATCAGAAAGCTGGACGCCTATTTCAAGCGCACCTTCCAGAACCCCAAACTCGAAGTGAAGGCGCGGCCGCGCAAGGAAGATTCGGCCGAGGTCTATGTCGGCGACGAGTTCCTCGGCATCGTCTTCAAGGACGAGGACGACGGCGATTATAATTTCTCGATGGCGATCCTCGACATCGATCTGGCCTGAGCCGGGAATTTTAGCTGGCCGGACCTGCTTGTTGCAGGCGGAACCGCCTGATGGCAGGGCGCAAACCTCGGGGACTGGCTGGAGCATCCCCAACTTCGTCATCCCAGGGCGGAGCAAGGAGCGAAGCGACGCGGCGCAGACCCTGGGATCCATATGTGGACGGCCCCCTGCTTGCAAGGTGTGGCTCAGGTCTGATCGGATCGCTTGCATCCATATGTCCG
>NZ_JBVVQK010000020.1:0-41529 GCF_055811175.1 Mesorhizobium sp. WSM4828
GCACGTCACACCGTTGATCGCCGCAATCGCGATGTCCGCCTCGTCGCTGCTTGTCATCGGAAATGCATTACGCCTGGCGTCCTTTGCGGCGACCGCACCGGAGACGGCGGGCAGGCGCGGCAACCGGTCTGCCACCGGCGCACTGGCGCGATCATCATGACGACGCTCGTCTATCTGATACCTGTGGCCCTATTCCTCGGCGCTCTTGGGCTATCTGGGTTTCTGTGGGCTTTGAGGAGCGGGCAATATGAGGACCTCGACGGAGCGGCGGAGCGCATCCTCATCGACCGAGATGACAGACTGGAAAGCTGACTGGCTCCGCTGTGCCGGCGTGATGGCGATGGCGCCGGCACTACCCGTCGAAACTGATGAAGATCAGGGCGCGGATAAGGGATTGAAGGGGTGATCCTGGGCGCATCGCTGGCCGAGGAGCCGTGAGTGACAACCTCTTATGGTCTCTTCTTGGTTGACCGCCATGGGGCGGCCAACGCGTCGTTAGTGACGCAAACTGCCATTTGGCCGGGGACTCCTATCGCTGACCGGCCGCATGCTGCAGCCGCGCGATCAGGTCGCGATTGCGGCAATAGTCTGGCGGATCGTCGGCTTGCTGCTGCTCGTCGAGCCAGGTCGAGCATTCATCCTGGTGCCCGCAGGCGCGGCAGCGGTCCACCGCCCGATTGGTGACGGCTATATTGTCTGGAACGATCTTCAATTGTTTGTCGACGCCGAGCTTCCGCATCATGCGGCCCATCAAGGCTGTCCTGGCGTCAACTGAGATCAGGTAGTCGAGAAAAGTCATGTCGGTCACTCCCGTTTCCCGCCATATCATTGTCATCTCGGCGACCGCTGCATTGATCTCGGTCAACGGGCTATCTGCCGACCGTGATACTTGCGTGAATGCCGCAACTGGCGGACTTGCGATGGGCCGGGGGTCAATACGACATGAGGCGGTTGATGCTGCTTTCTTCGATCAGCGTGCGCGTGACTCCACCGAATGCCCATTCGCGCAGGCGGCTGTGGCCATATGCGCCGGAAACGATCAGATCGGCGTTGATTGAGCGCGCAAATGCCAACAGATGCTCACCG
The DNA here is from genome assembly GCF_055811175.1 of Mesorhizobium sp. WSM4828. Lineage (NCBI taxonomy): Bacteria > Pseudomonadati > Pseudomonadota > Alphaproteobacteria > Hyphomicrobiales > Phyllobacteriaceae > Mesorhizobium > Mesorhizobium sp. WSM4828. The sequence continues at coordinate 1,087 of NZ_JBVVQK010000020.1, forward strand.
TCAGCGTCGCCGCGGATGAACTCGGTCCGCGCCATGATGCCGTGATGCTCAAGAAAGACTGCGACATCGGCGAGGCTGTCACGGATGCCGTCGTCACGCTCGCTGTCGATTGTGGCGATGACGACGTCGTTGGCCTTGGCCAAGAAGGGCAATGCGTCGGTCAGCGCCCGTCGCGCCTCCCTGGTGTCCTTCCAGGCGACCAGCACGGTCTTTGCCACATGTTCGATATGGCTTGCAGCGGCGAGTACTGGCCGGCCTGTGCCGAGTAGAAGGCTACCGATATCGACAGTGCGATAGACATTTTCTCCTTTGTCGCCGCTGGTCACGATGAGGTCGGCCGCACGGGCCGAAACGCTGAGGAAACGCGTCGGGCTGCAGACGGCTTGACCCCATTCGCTTGAGATCGAGGCAGGAACGAGCCTCTCGAAGTCGGCGCGCAGTTCGGCGAGCCGTTTTTCGATTTGCGTTCGCTGGATCAGCATGATCTCGCCTTCGTAGACCATGCCGTCGCCAGTCGCGACCAGAGGCGGGACATCCGCAGCTGCGAGGCCGATAAGGTGAGCGCCGAAGCGTTCAGCAAGTTCAACCCCGAGGCTCACAATGGCCGCAGGAGGTGCATCGATGGCGAGGTTCACGATAATTGATTTGTAGGACACTGGAGCCGCCTTTCGCTGGAGCAGTTGAATGCAGCATGAGGGTGCATGGGCCTGCGGCGCCTTGATGCGGGTCAAAGTGCATTAGTAACCGCCTTGATCGCGACTATTTGGCATCATGGTTTTGCGTGTGCAGAAACAGCGATGAATGATAACTAGGCTGCGTTGCGGGTTCCCTGATCAAAGGACTTGATTTGGACGACGGACAAACACGTGACTTGTCGACCGACGTTCGCGGCCAGGGGCAGACCACGGCCGAACACGACCGGCTGGCCCAGATGTTCGAGCAAGCCCCCGGTTTCATGACATTGATGCGTGAGCCGGGTCATATCTATGAGTTGACCAACGCCGCCTATCAGCGCCTGATCGGCCAAAGGCAAGTGATAGGAAAGTCGGTGCGCGAGGCCCTGCCCGAGCTTGAGGGCCAGGGTTTTTACGAACTGCTGGACCAGGTGTACGAAACGGGCGAACCCTACAGAGGTCAGGGCGTGAAGGTAGCCCTTCGCAACAGCCATGACGAGCCGGTCGAAGAGCGCATCCTCGATTTCGTCTATCAGCCCATCAAGGCCGACGACGGTCGCGTCACGGCTATTTTCGTCGAAGGCACCGATGTTAGCGAGCTTTCCTTTGCGAACGCCGCCCTCCGCTTGCGCGAAGATCATTTGCGTTCGATCCTGGCCACGGTGCCTGATGCAATGGTCGTCATCGATGAACAAGGCCTCATTCAATCCTTCAGCACGGCTGCCGAAACGCTGTTCGGCTACCAGTCGAGCGAGGTGCTCGGACAAAATGTCAGTCTGCTGATGCCGTCGCCCTATCGCGAAGAGCATGACGCTTATCTGCACCGCTATCTGACGACCGGTGAGCGCCGCATCATCGGGCTCGGCCGCACCGTCACTGGAATGCGCAAGGATGGCTCAACCTTTCCGATGGAACTTGCCGTCGGTGAAATGCATCCTGGGACCGGCCGCTTCTTTACCGGCTTCTGCCGGGACTTGACCGAACGCTACAGAGCGGAAGCAAGAATACAGGAGCAGCAGCAGGAGCTCCTGCACATGGCGCGGTTTACCGCGCTGGGCGAAATGGCTTCGACATTAGCGCATGAGATCAACCAGCCTCTCACGGCAATCACGAACTACCTTAAAGGCAGCCGGCGGCTTCTCGAAAAAAGCACGGAAGAGAACGCGCCGATGTTGAGGGAGGCCGTGGAAAAGGCAGCGGAACAGGCCTTGAGGGCCGGAGACGTCATTCGCCACCTTCGGGACTTCGTCGCAAGAGGCGAGAGCGAGCGCCAGGTCGAACGCCTGCCCGCGTTAATCGAGGAAGCCTCGTCGCTCGCCCTGGTCGGTGCAAGAGAAATTGATGTCCGCGTCACCTACAAGCTTGATCCCGCCGCCGAACTGGTCTTGACGGACCGCATCCAGATTCAGCAGGTCCTGCTCAATCTGATGCGCAACGCGATAGAAGCCATGCAAGGTGTGCCACGCCGTGAGTTGCAAGTCATGACCTTGGCCCGTGACGACGGGATGGCAGAGGTAAGCGTGGTCGATACAGGCACCGGTCTCGCGCCTGAGATCTCCGCTCAACTTTTCCAGCCATTTGTCACCACCAAGAAACAGGGCATGGGCGTCGGCCTCTCAATTTGCCGTACCATCGTTGAGTCGCATGGTGGCCACATCTGGGCAGAGGCAATGCCCACTGGAGGAACCGCATTCCGGTTCACCTTGCGTATCGTGGAGAAGGAAGAGGTCGCCAATGACCGGTAACCATCTGGTGCACGTCGTCGACGACGACGTCGACGTTCGCAAATCGCTCGGTTTTCTCCTGGCGACGGCTGATTTCGCCGTGCGCCTGTACGAATCGGCGACAGCTTTTCTGGCTACGGCCACGGGCCATCTCGACGGCTGCATTGTGACCGATGTGCGCATGCCGGGCATTGACGGCATCGAGTTCCTGCGACAGCTCCGGACCCGCGGGCATACGCTTCCGGTCATTGTCATGACGGGTCATGCCGATGTGGCGCTCGCTGTTCAGGCGATGAAGGAAGGTGCCGCCGACTTCATCGAAAAGCCGTTTGACGACGAGGTGCTGATCGAAGCGATCCGCTCCGCTTTGGACAGTCGCAATCGGACGGAGGCGACACACCCACAAAACGCGGAAATCCGCGGTCGTCTGGCGGCCCTGTCGGAGCGGGAGCGACAAGTGCTGGATGGCCTTGTGTCCGGCCTGCCGAACAAGACGATTGCCTACGATCTTGGCATCAGCCCGCGCACAGTCGAGATCCATCGTGCCAATGTCATGAGCAAGATGGCCGCGAGCAGTCTGTCGCATCTCGTGCGCATGGCTTTGGTTGTGGAGCCCAACCGTTAAAGCGAGTCAGTAAGAGACCTGTGGTTGTTTGCCGGGATCGTATCCGGCACCCAGTCTCGCCAGTGGGTCGGGTGAACGTCGATGCGTGCGCGGGAGGCGGCGTTCTTCCAGCCTTCCCACTCCTTGATGCAAGGAAAGACAAGCGCGTGTTCGCCGTCCTCGTCGAGGACGGCGAGTTCCAGTTCACGATCGAACGGAGCGCTTGAGATCGGCTTCCACATCATCCCCTATGATGGGTGGAAGCAGCAGGCCCCGCCTTGATCTGGATCATTTTCCAAATCCCCACTCCGGCATGGACGCTGACAATTGACATGGGCCGCCATGCGAGTCGCCGGCGGGCCTAGCCACGGTTGTCGATTCGTCTGTCGGCCGACCGACTCCTTGATCGTGATCAATGACCTCCCCTGCGGCAGGGCTACGATCGGCGATGCCGGATATCAGAGTCGGCCGGATATCAGAGTCGATGGAGCACCGGCGATACCGTGCTGTCACGAAAACAGGAGATCGCGCCAATGCTGATCCGCACGCTTTCTGCTTTGGAATGTACAAGATTGCTGACGGCCAACCGTGTCGGCCACTTGGCATGCGCCAAGGATGGACAGCCCTACGTCGTGCCATTCTACTATGCCCACGCCGACAATCACCTTTATGCATTTTCCATGCCGGGCAAAAAGGTCGACTGGATGCGTGCCAATCCGCCGGTGTGCGTCCAGGTCGACGAACGCGGCCAAGGACGGGCATGGAGAAGCGTGGTTGTCGACGGTGTCTATGAAGAACTGCCTGACCGGATCGGCTACAAGGTCCAGCGCGACCATGCATGGTCGGTGTTGAGCAAGCACGTCGACTGGTGGGAGCCTGGCGCTCTGAAACCGGTTACGCCTCCTGTTTCGGACAGCACTCCGCATGTTTTCTTCAGGATCATTATCAAGCAGGCGTCGGGTCGGGAAGCAAAGGAATAGCGTGCTTTCCCGTCCGAACACCGTACGGGCACACTGCCGGCGTCAATTGTGCCGGGCAATCCGTTTCATGCTAAATCGTCCATCGCCAAAACAAAATTGGAAGTGCTAGCCAGCTTAGGGACCCGTATTCTCTGGCGCAGGTAGAAAATGATACCAGTGGTGAAGGGCGATGGCGCAGGAAAATCTGGTGGTTTGCAGCAAATGCGGCGGCATCAATCGACTGCCGCCAGCGCGCAATGCCAAAAACGCAAAATGCGGAAAGTGCGGGAAAAAGCTGTTCTCAGGTCACCCCGACGACGTTGATGAACGAATCTTCGATCGCCAGGTCAAGCGAGGCAGCCTTCCCGTTGTCGTGGATGTCTGGGCGGCATGGTGCGGGCCCTGCAAGATGATGGCGCCCGCATATGAAGCCGCAGCAAACGAACTGGAACCGCATATTCGGCTGATCAAGCTCAACTCCGATAATGAGCAGGCCGTTTCAGCCAGGCTCGGCATTCGCGGCATCCCGACCATGATCCTGTTCCATGGCGGACATGAGGTTGCGCGCACATCCGGCGCAATGAATGCGGGGCAAATCGTCAGGTGGATCCGCGACCACCTGCCGATGGCCGGCGCCTGAAGCCCACAAATCGTGGATCCGCTCATCGCCCGGCTCGGACTTGCACTGACCATAGGCCTGCTCGTCGGACTGGAGCGCGGCTGGCGAGAGCGGGATGCGCCCGATCGTAGCCGGACGGCCGGAATTCGAACCTACGGCATATCCGGTCTGCTCGGCGGCCTTCTCGCAGCGCTGGCCGATGCTCTCGACGCAGTGTCCGTGCTGGTCGGTGGTTTCATCGCCTTTGCGGCAATCTTCGCCTGGTACAAGGCGCGTGAGGCAGCCCATGATGAGGATTTCAGTGTCACGGCGGTAATAGCAGCCCTTTGCGTATTCACGCTCGGTGCGTTGTCCGTCGCTGGCGATTACCGCGCCGCTTCTGCAGGAGGAGCGGCACTCGCCGCCATCCTTGCCAGTCGCGAAGTCCTACACGGCCTCCTGAAGCGACTGTCCTGGATCGAGCTTCGTTCCGCGCTGATCCTGGCTGTGATGAGCGCGATCGTCCTGCCCTTGCTGCCAAACCGGACGTTGGACCCATGGGGCGGTTTCAATCCGTGGGAAGTCTGGTTGCTCACGGTGCTGATGGGGTCGATATCGTTCGCCGGCTATGTCGCCGTTCGCGTCCTTGGAACCGCACGCGGGCTGCTCGTCAGCTCGCTCGCAGGCGCGATCGTCTCTTCCACCGCCGTAACCGTGGCGCTGGCCCGCAACGCCGTGTCGGCAAGCAATCCTCTGCCGCTCGCTGGCGCGGCGTCGCTGGCCGCAATGGTTTCTTTGCTACGCGTCTGCGCCGTGGTTCTGATCGTCGAGCCAAGCGTGTTCCCTTCGGTCGGCATTCCCGCAATTGCCGCGGCGCTCTCCTTCGCTGTTTGCGGAGCATTGCTCCTGGCTCGGGATAGCGGGGATCGCAAGGGTGCCGCCGTCGCGCGAAATCCCTTCGACCTCGGCCCGTTGCTGCTCTTTGCCCTGCTGTTTGCGATCGTCGCGACCGCGAGCGCTGCACTGGCTGCTCAATTCGGCGGACGCGGCTTGCTGGCGAGTTCGGCGCTTGCGGGCACATTCGATGTTGATGTGTCGGTGCTCAGTGCCTTGCGCCTGGTCAAGCATTCGGTCCCTGTCGAGACCGTTGGCCAGGCGGTGCTCGCGGCGCTGGCAGCAAACGCGATCTGCCGCCTGTCGCTGGCCGCATTTGCCGGCCCGATCAGGTTCTGGTTGCCGCTCGCAGGTGCAACGCTCGTCGCCGCAATAGCCGGCTACGGCACGATGTTGCTGCCCTCGACTTTCTGGTAGCGCCGAGAACCGGCCTCTTTTGACGCCGATGTCAAGCCGGACAGCCGCTTTGTGAAACTCCGAGAAGGAGTACGCCATGATCAGCTTGAAGGGTCTCCCGAGATTCCGGCACGTCCGGCTGCTGCCAAGCCGCCTTGGAGGTAACCCATGCCGCCGGCGCATCTTGATTGTTTCTCGGGCATCCCGATCCATCGCCGCACCGGCTCTGCCGTAGTCTCGCCAGGGCCTACGCCAAGGGTGCGGAACTGGCGGGGCATGTCGTCCGCCGGGTCGACCTGGCGGCACTCGATTTTCCAATGCTTCGGACGGTGCAGGAGTTCGAGCACGGCGCGATTCCCGACTGCCTGAAGCACGCCGCTGAAGCGAGCTTCACCCGCCTTGTCGCCGCGGCAGCTCTGAGCAGTCTTTGTGGGGGCAAAACAAGGTGTCGGCCGGGCCTCTACCCGGACGGTGACCTCGGTGGAGCGCCCACGATGATACTGTCTCACCTCCACTTATCCCAATTTCGCGCACTGGAACCGTCGAGGCCGCGTCGGACGAGACACCATCAACGAAGCCTTCCCCACCGCGGCATCGCCTCTCAAGTGCTACGTAGTTTCCCGTAGGGACATAACCGAATTTCGCGACCTGCGGATTCGCGCGATTGCTGTGTTACGGATCAACCGGGAAACAGCCATGCACGCCCAATCGAGCTCCAGAATTTCACTGCCGACGCACCCCGTACAGTCGCGCCTGCCTACGGCGTTCGATCCGACACCGCTACAGCCGGTTAGCTTCTTTCCCTCCGGTTCGGAAATCTATGCGCAAGGTGAAAAGGCAGGAGCGTTCTATCAGGTGGAGTTTGGCGCCGTGCGTGTTTACCGCCTGCTTGCCGACGGTCGCAGGCAGATAAGCGCTTTCCATCTGGCCGGAGAGACGTTCGGTTTCGAAGCCGACACCACCCATCATTTCTTCGCCGAAGCCATCAATGCCACCAGTGTCCGCGTCTTCCGCTTTGCCACTGGTGCGGATCTCTCCCGCCAGTTGCTGCCGCTGGCTCTCAAGGGCCTGACGAGAGCGCAGGAGCATCTCTTGGTCCTCGGCCGCCAGAATGCCATCGAACGCGTCGCCGCGTTCCTGGTCGACATGGGGGAGCGGCAGGGCGGCTTGCGGCAGGTCGAACTGCCGATGTCGCGCATGGATATCGGCGACTATCTCGGCCTCACCATCGAGACCGTGTCGCGGGTTTTCACCCGGCTGAAGGACAAAGGCGTCATCCGCCTGCTCAATCTGCGCAGCATCGAGATCATCAAGCACGACGTGCTTCATGCCATGAGCGAGTGAGGCTACTTGGCCACGTGCGCGTGGCAGAGCGTAAGCGTTGCCGCTTCAAGCCCAAACGCTTGCGAAGGGTCAGCAATAATACACAGGCCGGGATTTCAGTTTGAAGTGCGCTGCGTCCGGTTGCCGGCCGGCCATGCCTATATGCTGACCAATTTGCCTATGACAAGGCGCCGTTCAGGGCACATCCTCGAGAGCCTCCCTTGCCCTGCCGCCCAATCCGATGCCCGCGCCGGACCTCGCACACGCCGCGCGCCAGGAGATCGTGCTGCAGGGCGGCATGACGGGCGGCGACAAGCTGAAGGGCGCCGATGGCATGATGGGCGGCGGCATGGGCATGCCCGGAATGAATGGCCGCGCAGCTTCGCCATGCGATCACCGGCAGATGTCGATCTTTGCCTTCTGGCAGCTCGAACAGCTTTTCATTTCACGCGTATCGGCTGACGACTGGGGAAAGGGGTTCCAAAACGACGCGGATAATGCTCCCAAATAGGCGGACGGTTATTCTTGGGGGCATTTTCAGCGCGGCCACGCTGACCGGCATTCTCAGCGACAATGATGGTATCCTGGGAGTGACGATCAGGCTTGCCGGTAAAACAGCGCGCGTCCGGTTGGAATTAGCTGAAGAAGATAATCGAAGTCGCTGATGTTCGCAGTGAGCACCGTGAACCCTAGCTTCTGCGCCTGCAGGAACAAGACACAATCCTGAAGCGCGCGGAGGCGAGCATCTTTCTGGTAGCCCTGAAGGCGGCACATGATGCCTGACAGCAGCGCAGCTTTTCCAAGCACGTCCGGATCCGGTGCGAAGACACGATGCGGGTGCATGCCGCGAACGGTAGCGCCAATCTGTTTGATTGCACTCTTTGTACCTGGATGCTTGGGGTCTAGCACGCCCACGGTGTGCATGAGTTCCTGGATGGCAACCGTCGAATGATTACTCAGTCTGAGATCGAGCAGATCGGCGACAACATCCGGAGCATGGCCCTGCAAACCATCAATGTAGACACAGGTATCGAGCATCAGCTCTTGCCCCGCCTCGGCAGTATCACCGAGGAACGGAAGGTCGTCGTCCTTGCGCCGAGACAGCTGTTCCTGAGGATCGAAACGCGCCCAGCGGACAGAACTGGCAAAATCGAAGTCAGTCAACTCAGAACCCGAGCTTAAGCGTCGGATCGACGGTGCCTCTCGTCTTTCTGAAGGTCTGTCCGAAATTGTCGTCGAGTGCGACATTGGCGAGGGCGAATTCGATCAAGTCGGTGTCAGTCTTAATCCCGGTCTGCCTCTTGGCTTTTTCGATCAGCGCCGGACTGATACGACCACCGATCCGCGTGCTCTTCTCACCCAGCAGGCCAGAATGTTTCGCCGCCTTCATGACAGCTTCAAAACGGGTTCTGCTCACCGCGACAGACTTGCCGGTCTTTGTTGCCCGACCAGTCTTCGGAAATGGCTCGCCAGCCTTCGTCGTCATTTCGATCATACCGGCCATACCGGCGCGCTTCTGAATGGCAGATCTGCCTTGCCGTTCCGCGGTACCAGCCGTGTGTTTCTTCCTCGCTGCCTTCGCCATGACGCAGCCTCCAATGTCTAACATTTAACAATTTCGTCCAACATAACATGGTTGAGCCAATTTTCAAGGAGCCACCGAAATGCGACATCCATCGCGGCAGCAGGCGACATCGTAGAACGCGATCGCACCCGGCCAACGTCATTTCTCGTATGCCGAAATTGAAGATGGTGAGCTTGCCGACGGCCGCTGCGAGCCACCACTGAGAACGGCATTGCAGTACCGGTATGTATCGCCGAAAAACAGGCGCTCCAATTCGAAATTTCGAGTTCCTGGCGCTCGATTGTTGTCGGGCCGCTTGCCGACGATAGCAAAAGAACGCCTCCTCGACAGTGGATCTTGCTGTATGGCGGTCTACAACTCGAACCACGTTGCCAGTTTGTTGACGTATCCGACCGGACTCTGAGGCATAGCTGGGGTGCTATAGCTCACCTTCGCGGCATCATGAGTTATGGAGGCATCATGCGTTATAGAAAGGTGCTCTATAGCTCACGGTATGGAATTGGGCGCAGGCCAGACTGGCCGCATTTTACTTATGATCAGAAGCTATTGGAACCGCTGGAAAGCGAGTTCCTGTTGCGATCGGGGGAGTTCCTGGGCGTCTTTCGTCATATCGGTACCGACGGTCGCGACCAGATCCGCATCGACCTTATCAGCGAAGAGGCCTTCAAGACATCCGCGATTGAAGGGGATACCTCAGCCGCGAAAGTCTGCAATCGTCCTTACGCCAGCAACTTGGCCTGGGAGGCGAGACGAGGCACATTCCGCCGGCCGAGCGCGGCATCGCTGAAACGGTGGTTGATGTTTACTTGCATTTTTGCCGATGCACTCTCGCATCCCCATCGGGAGCAGAAAGTGGATGTTCATTTGTTAGTCTATGTGACGCACATCGTTGCGACAGGAGTGATCCCAATGCCGCGCAAACAGCCCCCGATCGAACGAGAGACGCCCAACCGCGTCGAACGCCTCGGATTCCGGCTGGATGAAGAGACTAAAGATCTTATCGAGCGGGCAGCGCATCTGTCACGACGCAAAGTCAGCGACTTCTGCATCACTGCGCTTACTGACGCCGCGCGTCGGACGATCGCCGAGCATGAGACGTTGGTGCTGTCCAATCGCGACCGCGCCGCATTCTTCGACGCGCTGAGCAATCCGCCAGAGCCGAGTGAACGGCTGGTCCGCGCCTTGGCCGAGCACAAGCGCCGGGTCGCTTCCTGAACGTGGCGGCGTCTCGGCGAGATTTGAAGATCGTGGCGCTCGCGTCGCATCACAACCGGGATGGCTTTGCCTGCGGCGTCGGCCAGCCTCGACCGTTATCTTCGGACGCAGGCAAGCCAGGACGTGCGGCGCAAGGCGAATGGGGTCTTCATACTAGTGGAGCCTGACAAACCGAATATCGTGCTGGGCTATTATACGCTTTGCGCAACCGGCGTTGCACAGGGCGACATGCCGGCCGCAGCGCGCAAGCACATCCCGCGTTATCCGCTGGTCAGCGCCACGTTGGTCGGACGGCTGGCGGTCTCGGAAGCCCGGCAGGGCGAACGCCGAGGTGCGATGCTTCTCGCCGACGTCGTGCGGCGCGCCTATGCGAGCGCGGCCACAGTCGGTTCCTCGAAGCTGGTAGTGGATGCCACCAGCGAGCGCGCCGCTGCCTTCAATGAGGGAAACGGCTTCGTGCGGCTGCCGGACTCCCTCCGGCTGGTCCTACCGATGCACACAATCCAGCAACTGGCGGAGCCATGATCGACACAGCACCTACATCGCCTAACGCGGAGCGTTCGCCGTCGGACCGCGACGGGTTCGGCCACCCTGTGCTATGCCGAAACCCTCAGAAGCATGTCGCATACCAGTAAAAGACCCCCTTTCGTCGTGCTTCGGCACCCCGTCATGTGCTCTGTCGCTGGGGTGGCCAAAGCCGGGTGACGATGAAACATCGCGTCACGCGTCCCCTGTTGCGCCGCTTTGCCAAAACAGAACCGAAAAAATGGGCGAATTTTGTGTGCACCGAACGTGCACGCCGCCCCTCTAAACACTGGCTTCCTATTCTGTTGCCCCAACCCATCACTGGCTATCTCAGAGCACCCTGGATGATCCAAACGCTAATTTGGCAGCGGCATGGTGGCCTTCAAAGCCCCTTGGCCCTGGAAGCTGGTACGCATAGTCGGAATGAGGCAACACCCTTTTCCGAACGGGATTTTGAAGCCGCGGATAAGCGGCTATGATGAGCGTGCCGATGCTCAAGGTCGATGAGACCTCCAACAATCGGCTTTAGAGGAGACTACGTCGATGACGAACGTGCGCGCCCTTGTTCTTGAACGCCAGCACGAACTCAAGCTGCGTGAGATCGATCTGCCGCAGACCGTGGGGCCGGGCGAAGTTCGCATCAAAATCCATACGGTGGGCATCTGCGGCTCCGACGTGCACTACTACACGCATGGCCGCATCGGCCCGTTCGTGGTCGAAGCGCCGATGGTTTTGGGCCACGAAGCCGCCGGTACCGTCGTCGAAACAGGCGAAGGCGTCGAGCATCTGAAGGTCGGCGACCGCGTCTGCATGGAGCCGGGTGTCCCCGATCCCAATTCGCGGGCGAGCCGGCTCGGCCTCTACAACATCGATCCGGCGGTCAGGTTCTGGGCAACGCCGCCGATCCACGGCGTGCTGACGCCCTATGTCGTCCACCCCGCCAACTACACTTTCAAACTGCCCGACAATGTCAGCTTTGTCGAAGGCGCCATGGTGGAGCCTTTCGCCGTCGGCATGCAGGCGGCTGCCAAAGCAAAGATCGCGCCAGGCGACACGGCGGTGGTGATTGGCGCCGGACCGATCGGCACGATGGTGGCGATCGCTGCGCTCGCCGGCGGCTGCGCCCGCGCCATTGTCGCAGATCTCGCCCAACCCAAGCTCGACATCGCCGGTGGCTATCAAGGCGTGATCCCGGTCAACATCCGCGACAAGAGCCTGGCGGCGGAGGTAAAGGGCCTGACTGATGGCTGGGGTGCCGACGTTGTCTTTGAATGCTCGGGCTCGTCCAAGGCATGGGAGACCCTGCTCGATCTGCCCCGGCCCGGTGGCGCGGTGGTGGTGGTCGGCCTGCCGGTGGCGCCTGTGACCCTCGACATTGCCACCGCCTCGACCAAGGAAGTCCGCATCGAGACTGTGTTCCGATATGCCCACCAATATGAGCGGGCAATCGCGCTGATGGGGTCGGGCCGGGTCGACCTAAAACCACTCATTTCGGCGACCTTCGCCTTCGAAGACTCCATCACCGCATTTGATCGCGCGGTCGAAGCTCGGCCGGCGGACGTAAAGCTTCAAATCCGATTCCCGGATTAAGGCGAGCTCCTCCAAAGCCTTCGGACTGTCCTCCCGATCTCCTCGATGCGTTGCGTAACTTCTTGGGCCGCCAAAGCGGCGGCAGCCCTGGGCCCTTTTGATTTGACACACGGCATTTGCCGGCGGCGTTCCCTCCAAAAACAACTCCATACCCGGCCATGACGGCATTCCCTGGGATCGCGAGCAATCCCTTGGGCGCTGACGGAACTGACACTTGACAAATCGGCGGCCGTCCGACACGCTCTTAACAAAAGGCACAACAAACTTACAAAAGTTCAAGTTGGCACAATCTGGCCGATAGGGAGAAGGCCGATGCGTCTCTGTGACCAAGCGGAGATTTGCGCGTGAGCACGGTGACCGTGACCCGCGAAATGCCCAGATGGGCCCTGCCCCGGTTCATGACGGCCGAGCATCCTTTTCCCTGGCTCGCGCCAATCACGGTGATGCTTCTCGTTTTCGGCATCTATCCCCTCGCCTATTCGGTCTGGCTGTCGTTTCACAAACGCAATGTCGTCTCCCGGCAACTTGACTTCGCCGGGCTCCACCAATGGACGCGCGCCTTCTCGGATGCGCGTATGTGGCATTCGTTGGAAACGACGCTGATCTACACCTTCGTCGCGCTTGCGGTTCAGCTTGCGCTCGGCATCCTCATTGCCCTTCTGCTTGACACCGATCGCAAAGGTTACGGCGTGCTGCGGGCGCTGATGACACTGCCGCTGGTGGTGCCGCCTGCGGTGACCGGAATGATGTTCCTGCTGATGCAGGACGGCTCTTTCGGGGTCCTGTCGTTCTACCTCTATGCCCTCGACCTGATCTCGCCGGCACAGCCGATCCTGACGCAGCCCGGAACCGCATTGGCGGCGATCCTGCTGGCAGACATATGGCAGTGGACGCCGTTCATGGTGCTCATCATCCTGGCAGGGCTCAGGGCGCTGCCGAAGGAACCTTTCGAAGCCGCCGCGATCGACGGCGCCAACGGCATCCAGACGTTCTGGCGGCTCACATTGCCGATGCTGCGCAAGGTGATAGCGGTCGCGGTGCTGATCCGCGGCGTCGATCTCTTTCGCATCTACGACTACGTCTACATCATCACCGCCGGCGGGCCAGGCACGGCCACCGAGACGCTTTCATTCTACGCGGGTCGAATCTACTTCACCGGAGATTTTCCCTATGCCGCGACCCTGTCGCTGATCGTGCTCGTCGTCTTGATCGTCGTGTCGAACCTGTTCGTCAGGCTGTTCAAGGTGAGGTTCTGATGGAGTCGTCGCGCGCCCAAGCGATTACCCGTGACGTGCTCGCCGTCCTGGTGGTGGCGATCTTCATGTTCCCGATCGCGTGGTGGGCGCTGTCGTCCATCAAACCCTATTCGGCGATCTTCGACCGCAGCGGGCCGGTCTACGTCGGTTTCACACCGACGCCGGACAATTACCGCGTGACCTTGCTTGGCGTCTCACGCGTCGACATCGGCATGGAACAGGGCGGCGAGGCGGCCGGGGTCATCAAGGGTGGCGCCAGTTCCTACGATTCCCGCCAGTCGTTGCTCGACAGCGCCACCATAGCCGTCGGATCGACGGCGCTGACGCTGCTGCTGGCCACTCTGGCCGCCTATTGCCTGTCGCGAATGCAGTTCAGCGGCCAGCAGTCCTTCCTGTTCTGGATTCTCTCGCAGCGCTTCATGCCGCCAATCGCGATCGTCATTCCGATCGTTTTCATGTTCCGCGATCTCGGCTTGCGCGATACTTATACGGGCCTCATCCTCGTTCACAGTTTGATCAACCTGCCGCTGGCGGTTTTGCTTTTGAAATCGTTCTTCGACGATGTTCCGCGCGAGGTTGATGAGGCGGCGCTGATTGACGGCGCGACGCGCTGGCAGACGTTCCGGCGCGTGGTCCTTCCCATGGTCAAGGGCGGCATCGCTGCGACGGCCGTGCTGTGTTTCATCTTTTCGTGGACCGAGTTCCTGCTCTCGCTGTTCCTGACAACGTCGATCCGCACTGTGCCGGTGAAGATCTCGACTTTTGTCACCTCGACCGCGACCGAGTGGGGCTACATCACAGCGCTCGGCACGTCAGCCATCATACCCAGCTTCATCTTTATCCTGCTGGTTCAACGGCATCTGGTCCGCGGCCTCACCCTCGGATCCCTGAAGGAGTGAGGCGCAGACGAGAAGAACGACGACAAAAACGCAATGGAGGAACGATCATGAGCTTCAGTGAACACGACAAGAAGACATTCGTCGCCGATACCTGCAACGATTTTACGGCGCGCCGAATAACCAAACGCGACTTCATGAGGAAGATGGCGCTTGCTGGTGTCGGCTTTTCTGCCTTCGGGTCGGCCATGCTAGGAGGCGGCCGTACCAATCGGGGGGTGCTGGGGCTCGGGGTTGAGGAAGCCCGCGCCCAGGACGCCGATATGCTGAAGTGGCTGGCCGACGTCGGCAAGCCATATGCCGGCACCAAAATCCGTTATACTTCGGAAGCGACGCCGCCAACGATCGTGGCCAACCAGCTTGTCGCGGGTGAATTCACAAAAGCAACCGGCATTGAGGTGGAAGTCGAGATCGTGCCGCTGGAGCAGGTTCTCGCCAAGGCGACGCAAGACGTACAGGGCCAGCTTGGTACGTACGACGTCTACTATCTCGACCAGTCCTGGATGGCGACATTTGCCCAGGATGTCGTCGATCCGCGCGAGTATTATGACCAGAACAAAGAACTGGCGATGCCCAACTTCGACTGGGACGATTTCTCCAAGCCGCTGGTCGACGGCATCGCCATGTACAACGGTAAACAGTGCGGAATTCCATTCGATATTCCGATCTTCATCCTGATGTACCGCAAGGATCTTTTCGACAAACACAACATTGCGCTGCCGACAGACCTCGACGCCTACCTCAAGGCCGTTCAGGCGCTCACAGAGGCAGAAAAAAGCAACGGCATCTTCGGCACAGCATGCCAGGCGAAGTCAGGCCACTATTCGCTGGAATGCGACTGGACCTTCGCATTGTGGGGCCATGGCGGTTCCATCTTCAACAAAGACAAGAAGTTTGTCGGCAATGACGAGCGCGGCGTGGCCGGGCTCAAATTCTATCAGGAGCTGGTCAAGAACTCGCCGCCGTCGGCGACGACTTGGACCTGGGACGGCCAGGGACAGGCCCTGACACAGGGTCAGGCCGCCATGGCAATCACCTGGGGCGAAGATTTCCCCGGCTTCGACGCCAATGATTCCAAGGTCAAAGGCCTGTTCGAGGCCCTGCCCGCGCCCAAGGAAGTTCCTGGTCGTCGCGCCGCCGCCGATTGCGGCTTCAACGAAATCCCGGCCGTTGGTCACCAGGGCGGCTCGACGATTTCGCTGTCGCAATATTCCAAGAACAAGGAAGCAGCATGGCTGTTCATGCAGTGGGTCTGCTCGAAGGATGTGATGGCGCGGGTATCGACGCTCGGCGGCGGCGCCTCGCCGATGCGTAATTCCTCTTTTACAGACCCTCGGGTCAAGGCGAAGGCCGTTGTCGGCCCCGGAACGACACGTCATTTCGACGCGATCAAATACACTATCGACAATCAGATGGGATCGGAGCCGGACATGCCGATTTGGGCGGATCTGTCGAACAACGACATCCCGGTTGAGCTCGGCAAATTGCTTACGGGCCAAGACTATGGCGGCGACGCGAAGGCATGCCTGGATGCCATAGCCGGGATTGTCGACGGCAAAGTCAAGGATGCCGGTCTTTAGCGGCTAATCGGTGATTTGGGCGAAGGCGGCTTCGGCCGCCCTCGCCGTTTGGCAATGTGGCGGCAATGGTTCCGGATCTCGTCATCGGCATTGATTCCTCGACCTCGGCTACCAAGGCGATCGCCTGGGACCGCAATGGTCTGGCCGTGGCTGAAGGTCGTGCACCGCTTGCGCTGTCCAACCCGCGTTCGGGCTATTTCGAGCAGGATCCGGCCGAATGGTGGGCCTCGACGGTCACGGCGCTTCGTGCTGTCGCGGCAACAGTTTCGCCGGCACGCATTGCCGCCCTTGCGATTGCCAACCAACGCGAGAGCTTCGGCCTTTTCGATGAGCAGGGCCAGGCAGTCGGGCCCGCAACGCTCTGGCTCGATGAGCGCGCCCGGGGGAAAGCACGGCGCTTCGGCGAGAGTTTCGGCGCGGCACGCGTCCACGCAATATCCGGCAAGCCGCTGGACGTCATTCCTTGCCTTTACCGCATGATCTGGTTTCGCGAGGAAGAGCCCGAGATTTTTGCCCGCGTGGAGCGGATGGCCGAAGTCCACGGCTATCTGGTGTTTCGCTTGAGCGGCCGATGGGTGACGTCCACCGCATCCGCCGACCCGATGGGCATACTCGATATGCGCGCTATGGACTGGTCGAACGACATACTGGACGCGGCAGGCGTCGCCCGGCGCATGATGCCGGACCTCGCGCGGCCCGGCACCGTTCTGGGCCAACTGACTTCGGAAGCGGCCATTTCGACGGGCCTGCGCGAGGGCACGCCGATCGTCGCCGGCGGCGGCGATGGTCAATGCGCCGGCACGGGCGCGGGTGTGTTACAGCCGCGATGCGCTTACATCAACCTCGGCACGGCGGTCGTCTCCGGCAGCTTCGGCACGGACTACGTCCACGACCTGGCCTTCCGCACCGAGACGGCGGTCGCCGATGACGGCTATATTTACGAGACGTGCCTTCGCGCCGGCACTTTTCTTGTCGACTGGATGGCGCGCGAAATGCTCGGCGCCGATCTGCATGGCGCAAATGATGCCCTGGAGACGCTCGAGGCCGAGGCCGCTGCCAGCCCGATCGGCGCAGGCGGCATAATGCTCCTGCCCTACTGGCAGGGCGTCATGGATCCGCACTGGGATAGTACGGCCCGTGGTGTTGTTGCTGGGCTTTCGGGCTCGAGCCGCCGCGGCGACATCTATCGCGCCGTGCTGGAAGGCATAGCGCTGCATCAGGCCGCGACAAGTCAGCGGGCCGCTGCGGCTGCCGCCCAGACCATCGACCAGTTCATAGCGATCGGCGGAGGAGCGAAGTCCGACCTGTGGATGCAAATTCTGGCGGATGCGCTCGATCGTCCTATAAAACGTTCGACGACCGTCGAAGCCTCCTCGCTTGGCGCGGCGATGTCGGCGGCAAAGGGCGTGGGCTGGTTTTCCACCATCGCCGAAGCGGCGCTCGCAATGGCCAGCGAGCCGGCCAAAACCTTCGAACCCGACACCAAACGTGCCGCGCTCTACGCCGAGCTTCTTGCGATCCATGCCGATCTTTGGCCAACGCTTTCAGCCTGGAACCAGCGCCTCGCAGCCTTCATGGAGGCCGATCATGGCTGAAACGACCAACTGGAACGCGTTGATCGAGGACGTTGTCGCGGGACGCTGGACAGATCCCAAGACCGGCGCGGCCGCGGTCCTGCCGTTCCAGACGATCGAACTGCTGGAGACGACGGAGGGCCGCGAGTCGGATCTTGTTGCGCCCCTGGCGCTAGGCAGCCGCATCGCTGTTGTATCGGATATCAACACCGTCGATGTGATGGGCCAACGCGTCGCGAGGGCGCTGCGTGCCATCGCCGACATCGACGAAATCGTGCTGCCTGACGGCCTCGACTGCGATGAGGCAACGATCCAGATGGTCAGGGAGAAGACGCGTCACGCCGAAGGGGTCGTGGCCGTTGGGTCCGGCGTCCTCAACGACAGTTGCAAGCACGCAACCTTTCTCGACGAGCGGCCCTATGCCGTCTTCGGCACGGCAGCCTCGATGAACGGCTATGGCGCCTCGACAGCGTCGGTGACCTTGGCCTCCGGGCTCAAGATCTCGCTGCCCTCGCACGCTCCGCGGGGCATCTTCCTGGACCTTGGTGTTTCGGCCGCAGCACCCTCCTGGCTCAGCGCCGCCGGGCTTGGCGACAGCCTCTGCCGGTCCACCGCCCAGATCGACTGGTGGGCTTCATATCGGCTGTTCGACACCTACTATTCCGAGGTGCCTTACCTGCTACAGGCGGGCGACGAGGAGCCGATGCTGGCCCACGCGCCTGGCCTTGCCAGGCATGACATCACCGCCGTCGGGCATCTCCAGCGCGTTTTGACGCTGTGCTCGATGGGTGTGTGCTTTGCCGGCGTTTCCCATCCCGGGTCCATGGGAGAGCACCAGATTTCCCATTGGATCGACATGTTCGCGCAAGACCATCATCCCGGCACCACGCACGGCCAGCAGGTCGGGGTTGCCTCGCTGGTCATGGCCCGTCTGCAAGCGCGGCTGCTCGACATGGATGAACCGCCGCAGGCAAAGCCGACCGTCATCGACGAGGCGGCAATGCTGGCCCGCTATGGCGCGCAGCTTGGATCACTGTGCATTGCCGAGATGAAGAAGACGGCACTCGACGCCAACCAGACGGAAGTGTTCAACCGCAGGCTTGCGGAAATCTGGCCTGCGCTGCGCCAGGAGGTTCGGCCGATGGCAATGCCGGTCGCCCGCATGGAGGCAGCACTCAAGGCTGCGGGAGGTCCGGTCACCGGCGCGGAACTAGGCCTGCCGCGTGCGCTTTGGCACGATGCCATTCGCTATTCGCGAGAAATCCGCGGCCGATGGTCCTTCATCAATCTGGCCGCCGATGCAGGGTTGCTGGAAGAGTTTCTGGAGAACGAATGGTGAGAGCTCATCCGATCGCCAACGGCTCGCATGGCGAAAACGAGATCCAACCGGCAAGGGCAATCGAAGGGTAGCAATTTATGGCGTCTGTCACCATCAGCAACATAAAGAAGGACTATGGCGCCCTCTCGATTATCGATGGACTCGATCTCTCGATCGAGGATGGCCAGTTCGTCGTTTTGTTGGGGCCGTCCGGCTGCGGCAAGTCCACGCTGTTGCGCATGATAGCCGGTCTCGAGCCGATCACGTCCGGTGAGATCGCCATAGGCGACAGGGTCGTCAACACGCTCCATCCCAAAGACCGCAACATCGCGATGGTCTTCCAGAATTACGCGCTTTATGCGCACATGACCGTCTTCGACAACATGGCCTTTTCCATGCAGTTGAAGAAGCGCCCAACCGAAGAAATCAAACAGAAGGTCGGGTGGGCGGCATCGATCCTCAACCTGACACCCTATCTGGAACGGTATCCGCGCCAGCTTTCGGGCGGCCAGCGCCAGCGCGTCGCCATGGGCCGCGCCATCGTGCGAGACCCAACTGTATTCCTGTTCGACGAGCCGCTGTCCAACCTCGACGCCAAGCTGCGCGTGCAGATGCGCACCGAAATCAAGGAGCTCCACCAGCGGCTGAAGACCACCACGGTGTATGTTACGCATGACCAGATCGAGGCCATGACCATGGCCGATGTCATCGTCATCATGCGCGACGGCCATATTGAGCAGATCGGACGCCCGCTCGATGTCTACGATCGCCCGGCAAACCTGTTCGTCGCCTCTTTTATCGGCTCGCCCGCAATGAACATGTTCCATGGCGAGGTGGCTTCCGAGCGCGACGCCTGGGTGGTGCGGACCGACGAGCTATCCCTCCCGCTCCCGCCAGGGGCTGCGGTCCGGCCCGGCCAAAAGGTGATCTACGGCATTCGCCCCGAACATCTTCGACCAGTGGCCGACGGACGCGGCATCCCGGCGAGGATTACGGTTGTCGAGCCGACTGGCCCCGAAATCCACATCTTTGCCAGCATGGGCAACACCGCAATCTGCTCGGTGCTGCATGACCGCATGGAGCCCTCTCCTGGAGCTGTGATCCATCTGGAGCCGGCGCCTGAGCGAATCCACCTGTTCGACGAAGGCAGCGGCGAGCGGCTGGACAAGGGAAGAAGTTGAATGGCGCAGATAATTATCCTCGGCGCCGGCGTCATGGGCGCTGCCATGACGCTTCCGGCCGCTCACGCTGGTAACCACATCACTCTTGTCGGCACTCATCTCGACGAGGAGATCGTCGGCTCGGTGGCCAGCACAGGCCGTCATCCACGCCTCAATATCACTCTGCCCGACGCGGTGACCGCCTGTGCCTGGACCGAATTCGGGGCGGCGATGAACAATGGACCCGATCTGCTTGTACTCGGCGTCTCGTCGGCCGGCGTTCCCTGGGCGATCGAACGCATTGCAGAAAGCATCAAGTCGCCCGTGCCGATCCTGATGATTACGAAAGGACTTGCAGCAAGCGACGAAGGCGTGGAAATCCTGCCGTATCTGCTTGCCCGCGAGATCGAGCAACGCACTGGCTTGTCTGCCCCTGTGATGGCCGTCGGCGGACCGTGCATTGCCGGCGAACTGGCCGCACAGCGCGACACCTCTGTGATCGTGGCCGGGCACAATCCCGACCAGGTGGCCGCGGCGTCCCGCCTTCTGCGCGCGCCCTTCTATCATGCGCGACCGTCATCCGATCTCGTCGGCGTCGAGATCTGCGCCGCTTTCAAGAATTTCTACACACTCGCCGTTGGGGCTCCCGTCGGGCTGCTGGAGCGCGACGGCAGGGCGCCCAATGGTGCGCTCATGCACAATCTTGCCTCGTCACTTTTCTCGCAGTCCCTCGCCGAGATGGCGATTCTGGTCGAAGCTCTGGGTGGAAAGATCGAAACAGTGCTGGGGCTGGCCGGCTCCGGCGATCTTTATGTGACCTGCCAGGCGGGCCGTAACGGTCGCATGGGGCGCCTGCTCGGCCGCGGCCTGCCCTATTCCGTGGCGAAGCGCGAACATATGAGTTCGGACACGGTCGAGGGCGCGCAACTGGCGCTGGACCTTGGTCCGACTTTGAAGAATATGATGGCCCGGGGCGTACTTCCCCATGATCGCCTGCCGCTGACGAGGGCCATCATCGACGCAATTTGCCATGATGCTCCGCTGGTTTTGTCCTTCGACCGCTATCATCGAAGCTAGAGGAGCCGGGAAACGCGATTGATGCCTCATATCGATGGGCACATGGCTCGGCCGAGCCCGCTCTGGACCCGCTGCGGCGGAGTGGACAGGATGATCTGATGGAGAAACCCGCACGAAAGAAACGCGACGGCCGCCAAGCCGTCACCAGTTCCGTCACGGCCGATCGCGAGGAAGGGCTGCTCGTGCGCGCCGCCTGGCTTGCTTATGTCGGTGACCTGACGCAAGCGCAAATCGCCAAGTCTCTTGGCCTGACGCGCCTTCGCGTCAACCGGATGCTGGCGCATGCCCGCCAGCGGGGGATCGTCCAGATTCGCATCAATTCCAAGGTGGCGAACTGCATCGAGCTGGAGCACCGGCTGCGGGACGCCTATGGAGTCTCCGACCCAATCGTGGTTCCGACACCGCCCGATCCTGCCCTGGTGCCACAGGTCATCGCAGCCGCTGCCGGTGAAGCCCTGTCGCATAGAATCCGTGACGGGATATCGGTGGGCGTGGGATGGGGACGGACGCTCCAGCTTAGTCTGCGCTCAGTGACTGTACGTCCGGTCAAAGGGATGTCGGTCGTTTCCCTGCTTGGCGGGCTCACGCGTGGATCAGCGATCAACATCTATGAAATCGCCTCGCGGCTCGCGGCGCTTTTTGACGCGGAATGCTTCTACATCGCAGCACCCGTGTTCACGGACACCGAGGCCACACGCGACCTGCTTATGCGCCAGTCTATTCTGGAAGACGCCTTCACTCATGCCCGCGACGTTGACGCCGCTTTCGTTTCGGTGGGCGCGGTGCACAAGGACGCCACCATCTTCCGGATCGGACTGGTGGGAGACGATGATCTCAGATCGCTCCGCGAAGCCGGAGCGGTCGGCGATATTTGCGGCCATTGGATCGACGCCGACGGACAACTCGTCGATCACCCGCTAAACAGCCGTGTCATTGGCCTCGCCCCCCAACATCTGCGCGACGTCGATACTGTGATCCTGCCCTCCGGCGGCCTCGACAAGGTTCCGGTGCTGCGCGCCGTGTTGCGTCTGGGAGTCGTCGACGTGCTGATCACCGACGAGAAAACCGCTGAGGCGATCCTGGCGGAAAAGCCGTAGCGCAGACTGACCTCTACCAGCAGAGTGGCTCGCGAGTGATCGCTTCTCCACGTCACAGAACCTCGTGGATTTCCTCGATCGAAGTCTCGCCAATCCGCTTGTCGAGAACGATCTCGCCGCGCGCCATGGCAACGACCCGGTCACAGCATTCGAAAACATGATGCATGTTGTGGCTTATGAAGACGCTGGTGATATTCTGGGCCTTGAGGGCGCGAACGAAGCCGATCACCTTTCGCGTTTCCTTCACCGAGAGATGATTGGTCGGCTCGTCGAGGATCATGACTTTCGACTTGAAGTGCATGGCCCTGGCGATCGCCACGCCTTGGCGCTGGCCGCCCGACAGTTCGCCGACCAGCGCGTCGGGTGACCTCAGATGCAGATCGACGTCGGCGATCGCCTTGACGCTTTCGTCACGCATGCGCTTCTGGTCCAGGATGCCGATGCCGAAAACCGAGCGCTTCACCGGCTCGCGTCCAATGAAAACGTTGCGGGCGATGGTCATGGTCGGGACCATGGAATTGTACTGGTAGATCGTCTCGATGCCGCGATCCATGGCGTCGCGTGGGTTCGAGAAGCGGACCGGTTCGCCGTCGATCCTGATCTCGCCGCCATCGGGCTTTTGGGTGCCTGACAGGATGTTGATCAGCGTCGATTTGCCGGCGCCGTTGTCGCCGACGAGGCCCAGTGCCTCATTGGGGTAGATGTCCAGCGTGACGTTCTTCAAGGCGTGGACGCCGGAATACCATTTCTGGAGTCCCTTGATCGCAATGATGGGTGTCGCCATGATCAGGTCTCCACCTTCATTGCCCTGCCCCGCTTTCGAAGCCAGGCATTCATGACGACCGCGAAGATGGTCAGGAAGCCGATTGCCATCTTGAACCAGTTGGCGTCAACCTGGCTCAGCACCAGTCCGTTGTCGATGACGCGGATAAGGGCAGCCCCGATGATGCCGCCGAAGATGGTGCCGATGCCACCAGCCAGCGAGGCGCCACCGATGACGGCAGCCGATACGGCCTGCAACTCCAGCCCCTCGCCGATGGACGGCAACGGCGCGCCTAGCCGCATCACTTGAATGGTGCCGGCAAAGCCGGCGAGCACCGAACAGATCATAAAGCAGGCGACCTTCACCCGGGCCGTCGGAATGCCCATCGATTGCGCGGCGGGCAGAAAGCCGCCGGTGGCGCGCACCCAGTTGCCGAAGTTCGTGCGCGACAGGAGCACCGTCACCAGGATTGCCACGGCGACAAACCAGAAGAACGACATGCGAAAGAGGTCGCCCGGCCCCACATAGATCGTAAACAGCCATTTCGGCAGAGCGTTGGCTGGGATAACAGGAGGAAAGCCGCCGGAGATTACCACTGTCAGCGAACGCGCGATGAACAGCATGCCAAGCGTGGTGATGAAGCTTGGTATCGCGAAACGAATCGTGATGAACCCGTTGAAGAAGCCGATCAGAGCGGCGATCGCGAGGCCTGCGGCAAAGGCCGGCGCGAACGGCACGCCGGCCGCCAGCATCACTGCCATGGTCATCGGGGTCAGCGCAAAGACCGAGCCCACGGAAAGATCAAACTCGCCGCATATCATCAGCAGGGTCACGCCGATCGCGACCAGCCCCATTTCAGGCAGCAGCCCAAGCATTCCTCGCACGTTCTGTGTGTTCAGAAATACGCCGTTCGAGCGGATCTGAAAGAGGAGGAGGAGAAGGAGCAGGAACACGACCGCCGCAAGCTCCGGCCTCTCCAGGTAAATCTTCATCAAGCGCTTCATCATTCGCTCCGGCTTGGGATTGTTTTCCGCTGGCTTGCCGCCTCGGCAAGGGGGATTGCGGCAGTCTGTCTTCTACCGCCCTTGACGGGGGAGACCCGTTGGAGGACGGGACGGAGCCAACGCTCGAGACCGTGCTGCCTGGCCCTCCCTCGCCCTCTCCCCGTAAAGAACGAGGAGAGGACACTGGCTTCGCGCCTACCGCACGCCTTTTGCGGCCAGTTCCTTGAGCTTTGGCACGTCTTCCTTGACGATGATGCCCTTGCCGGTGTCGATGTCTGCCGGCAGCAGACCGACGTTCTTGGCGAGATAGGCTTCCATCACCGGCATGAAGCCCTGCATGTAGGGCTGCTGGTCGACCTGGACCTGGATATACCCCGCTTCCATCTGTTGCAGGACCTCCGAGACAATATCGAAGCCACCCATCAGCACCTTGCCCGGCTCGATGCCGCGATCGATCAGGACCTGGGCCACGTAGGCATGCCAAAGGCCGGTGTCGAAATACACAGTGGTGTCCGGGTGGGCAGACAGATAGGCGCCAACACGATCGGCGACGACGGCGCCATCTGTGCCGGTGTCGAGCCGTTCAATGACCACTTCGCGTCCTCCATTCGCGGCCTTGTATTCCTCAAGGAACTTCATGACGCCGGCAGCACGCTGTTCCGACCAGTTCTGACCGGGCGCGGAAACGCCGACGAGCGCCCTGATCTTGCCTTCCTTGGGGAAGAACTCGGACATCTTCTTGCCGAGTTCGTAGCCGGCGGGAATGAAGCCCTGGCCGATGAAAGCCTGGCGGGCATTGCCGGCTGCACCCTCGGTGTCGTCGACGTTGGACGCGATGACGGTGACGCCGGCAGCGCGGGCGTCGGCGATGATCTGGTCGAAGGCATTGTTGTCGACGATCGAGGTGATCAGCGCGTCCGGTTTTGCCGCGAGCGCTGCCTGCATGTTGGCCGATTGTTGCTCGATCGAGCCTTCGGTCTGGGTGAAGACCATCTGGCAATTGGCCTGGATCTTGGCGCAGGCGTCGTCAAACCCCTTCTTCACCGCCTGCCAGAACGGGTTCGACGCCGACGAATGATGCGTGAAGACGATGTTCATCGGCTCCTGCGCGCGTGAGCCGATTGCCGAGCCTCCAGCCAGTACTGCTCCCAGGGCTGCCGAGATAAGTAGCTTCTTCATGGTTCTCCTCCTCCGTAGATAGCTGCTTCAGGTTCATTTTCAGAGCGTAGATGCGTCAGTCACCCGTCGAAGCGCCGTGAAGGCGCGATCGATTTCCGGGTTCAGTTCCATGCCGAGGCCCGGTCCGGGAGGCACGGTGATCATGCCGTTCTTCACCTGCGGCAAAGCGGTCACAAGGTCGCGGTACCAGGTCTTGTAAAAGGCCCTGACACTCTCCTGGACAAGTGCGTTCGGCGCATTCAGCGACAGGTGGGTCGATGCGCCGAGCACCACTGGACCGGTGCAGTCGTGTGGCGCAACCGGCAGGTGCCATGCCTCCGCCATGGCAGCGATCTTGCGCGCTTCCGAGAGCCCGCCGCACCAGCTGATATCGAGCATGATGACACCGGCCGCTCCGGTTTCGAGAAGGTCGCGGAAGGCCCACCTGGAACCGAGCGTTTCCGAAGCCGATATCGGCGCCAGCGAGGCCTCGGCATAGCGTTTGAGGCTGGACAGGCTGTCCATCCTGATCGGATCTTCGTGCCAGAAGGTCTTGTAGGGGGCAAGCTCGCGAGCGATCTGCATGGCCGGCAGCAGCTGCCACATTGAATGGAATTCAACCATGATGTCCATCTTGTCGCCGACCGCATTGCGGATTTTCTCGAACGGCGCCAGCGCGGAATTCAAATCGGGTTGCGATATATACTGGCCACGCGTTTTCTCGGCCGCCATGTCGAAGGGCCAGATCTTCATGGCCGTGATGCCTTCCTCCAACAACGAATGCGCCAGTTCGTCGGCGCGGTGAAGGAAGCCGTTCAGATCATCATAGGCGTCGCCGGGCTTATCAAGCCCATAGTTGGCCGTCGTCTGCCCGGTGGCCCTCTTGATGTATTCGGTTCCGGCACAGGTGTTGTAGGTCCTGATCTCGTGGCGGGTGAAACCGCCGAGGAGTTGTGCGATCGGCTGACCCGTCGCCTTTCCGAACAGATCCCAAAGCGCGATATCGAAAGCGGAATTGCCCCTGACTTCCGCGCCCGTCGATCGGAAACCGAGATAGCCGACGAGGTCGGCGGCAAGCAGGTCGATCTGCAACGGGTCGCGCCCGATCACGCATGGCGCGACATATTCGTGCAGATAGGTCTCGACGGTTTCGGCCATGAAGAAGGTCTCGCCCAGTCCGACGAGGCCTTCGTCCGTGTGAACCAGAACCCAGAGAAGGTTCGGCCGCTCCTTGAGCCGTAGCGTTTCCAGTTTCGTGATCTTCATTGCGTCCCCGCTCCTCAGGCGATGCCGGCCGCCAGCAGGGCCTTGACGCTCTCGTCAAAATGCCTCGCCATCAGGTCACGAGCAGACTGGGGATCACCCGTCTCGATTGCTTCGGCGAGATTGATATGGATCTGGATCATCTCCAACTGCTCGGCATCCGAAGGGCGGGTCCGCCAGCCGATCGGCCAGGTCTGGCGCGATACGCGCTCGAACGCGCCGACGATCAGGCTGAAAACCGGGTTCTTCGCAGCCTTAGCGATTTCGAGGTGAAAGGCGAGATCGTGCTCCATGACCTGTTCCGGCTGCTGGAAATTCTCGCGCATGGCGAGCGCGTGCGTCCTGATCCTTTCCACTTCGTCAGCTGTTCTGCGCAAGGCCGCCAGCATGGCGGTGCGGGTCTCAATCGTGCGGCGCACGTCGTAGATTTGCTGCACCGTGATCTGCTCGGTGTGGACGCCATGCTCGATGACCAATGACATGGCGCCATAATCCAGCTCGGCGACGGTAGCCCGTCGGCCTGCCCTCAGGTCGATAAGCCGCATGGCGGCGAGCGAGCTGAAGGCCTCGCGAACCACCGTACGCGAGACGCTTAGTTGTCTCGAAAGAGCGGCCTCGCTGGGCAGCCGGTCGCCGGGCCCGAGTTCATGCGCGCGGATATGGCGCGTGATCTCGCCGATCGTATTGCTGACCAGGCTCGCTGCGTCGGAATGTTTTGCGGATACGGCCGTGCTCACGCAATCTCCAGTTCAGAAGGGGCAAACCTGTATGACAGGTTTTCCAGATGTGTTGATAGTACCTCGGAAAGCTGTATGTCAACATTGAGTCGGCGTCATTCCCGGAAGACCGATGACCAGAGGCTTGCATGACCGATGCTCTTGACGCGACCGGCGCCGGTCGGCCGGGCGCGGGATTCCTCAGGCGGTCATCTCGTTTGGGTAGCTGGACGTTCTCGTCGTGAACCCTGGTGGGCGGCCGACCGTGCCGTCCGAAAATATCTCGGCGGACGCTTCACTGATAATTCGATCGACGCACCCCATATGAGCGGAAAGAATGTCACTTGAGGACTTGCCTATGTCGATTTCGGTTCCAGCCGGTTTGCCGTTTTGCTTGCGGGGTTGTTCCTGGCATTTTCCATGGTCGCTGTGGATCACGCCGATGCGCGCCGTGGCGGCAGCTTCGGCAGTCGCGGCATGCGTACTTTCCAGCCGGTCCCGCCGACCAGAGTTGCGCCGCAACCGGCCGCACCGGTCGAGCGCTCGATGACGCCCAATGCGGCAACGAACAATGCGGCCCGTCAGCCACAGCCATTCCAGCGACCGAGCTTCTTCAACGGCCTCGGCGGATCGATGATGCGGGGCTGCTTCTCGGCGGTTTGATCGGCGTTCTTCTGGGCCATGGGTTCGGCGGCTTAGCCGGCATGTTGGGCCTTTTGCTCCAACTACTGCTGTTCGGCGGCGTGATCATGCTGGCGATCCGCTTTTTCCGCTCGCAGGCGGCGCAAAACCCGGCGCCAGCTATGGCCGGTGCCTCGCGGGGCACGGAGAGCTTGGGGCGAAGCGCAGCAGCCCGGCCTGACCCAAGCAACGCCACAGCGTTCCCCATTCCAGGTATCGGGTCAGGATATGGCGGAACGAACCAAGACAATCCCTCCCAAGCCGGTGCTTCCGATGAAGTCACACTCACCCAAACCGACCTCGACACGTTCCAGCAACGGCTGACGGAAGTTCAGGAAGCATTCGGGCGTGAGGACCATTCTGCATTGCGCCGGTTGGTGACGCCCGAGATGGTGTCCGATCTGTCCGAGGAACTTGCCGACAATGCCAAAAAGGGCATCAGGAACGACGTATCGGACGTCAGCCTGTTGGAGGCAGATATTGCGGAAAGTTGGCGGGAGGGTGATTGCGACTACGCGACGGCTGCTTTGCGCTATGAGTCTCGCGACGTGACCCGCGATCGCATCAGCGGCAAGATCGTCGAGGGCCAGGCCGATCGGCCGACGGAGACAACCGAACTATGGACCTTCATGCGCCAGGACGGCGATGAGTGGAAACTCGCCGCAATACAGCAGCCTGGCTGATGTGCATTGCCTGATTGAATGTCTGCCAGGAGACTGGTTCAGTCTGGCACCTGCGCGCTTGAAGCCCAGTCAGCCGAGGTGAAGTCCGCCCTATCGGCCCAGCGGCAGCTTCGAAGTCGAAAGCAATTCGGCCTCGTCCATCACTCCGGCCATGTAATTTGCAATGATGCGCGATGCGAGCGCTTCATGCTCATGCTCGGATTGACAGTCACGCTTGAGCCAATCGAAAACGCGGCCCAGAAGCGCCAGCTCGGATGGATTAAAAATACCAGCAGTCCGGGCTTTTCGATGGATCGGCATGTCAATTCTCCGTCTCGGATGTCCTCGGCCCAATGATAGAACCGCCCCTCCAAGATTGGCATTAAAGTTTGCTAGGATCCTGCTGGATAGCCACAGAAAAACGCCCGTCAACTGGATAAGGGCATAGTGTGGCGCCGCGATGCCACCGGCCGCGATGTGGGCGCACCTCGGTCGAGCAGGTGAGAGACACTTGGAGAGTGGGACGCGAGCCAACAAGCCTCCGACGCGCTTGGTTAAGGCCCGGCAAGCATCCGACGGTTGGTAACATTGTTCAATCCGTTATGGACTGATGCGGTAGCTCGGCAGGGCGCGTTGGCGCCGTCTCGCGGTGGTTAGTCAACCGATTCTTCAGCACATCAATGAGGCTGACCGTGATGGCGATCACCGCGGGCCCGAGGACAAGGCCGGATGCTCCGAACAGGACGAATGCCGCCGACCGAGCCGATAAAGGCCACCACCGTGTGGAGGCGCAACCTGTTCCCGACAAGCATCGGATAGAGCAGATTGTCGATGCCACCGACAGTGATGCCGCCCCAGACGGTCAATATCGCCGCGCTGGGCCAAGCCCCCTCCAGAGCGAGATAGATCGCCCCGGGCACCCAGATCACAAATGCCCCGAGCACAGGCACAATGGCAAGAAGTCCCATGACAAGGCCCCAAAAGACCGGCGTGGGCAGGCCGAGCCACCAGAAATCAGGCCACCTGACGCCCTGGACGGCGGCGACTAACACTGCGCCGAGCCGTGCGCATCTGCGGTCTCCGCAAAGCGGGACAAGACGCGTGCTGTATCGGAGACGCGCAGCGGCGAAGGGCCGCGCGGCTTGCCGGCTATATTGGCAATCCTGCAGAAGCTAGAACAGAAGATGTCGGGCCGAAGGCCGTATCAGCTGAGGTCTTGGCCAGTGCTATCGAGGAGGTGAGCTTGCCTTCAGGGCCGTCCAGGAGCCGGTTGACGGGTTTGCGCTGGCGTTCGTTTAAGGGTTGGTTAGACCATCTCCTCCTGGAAACGGGCCTTTCGCAGCACATTGGGCAAAATTTCCTCGGCCCCCGTGATGGTGCGGTCGAGGCAGCTTAGAAACCATTGCAGCCAAGTGTCACGTCAAGATTGCGCTTCTGCGTCCGCTCGAGGGCGCAAGATCTTTTGCCGCACTTTATGCGGTGAATAGGCAGTTTAACACCGCACGGCCATTGGCTTCTAATGCCTGCGCAATGAGCTCCCCTCTTGAGCGCCTCCCATTTTGACACTATATACCGTCAGGATATGAGGCATTTTGCGGCTAGGATTGATAATGGCACTTGTCCAGTACTCCGACGATGGCTTCTTCGCCCCGCGCAAGATTGCCGACGCCTTTCGCACGACGAGCGAGGAAGTCGCCCGGACTGCCGGGCTGGGCAAGGACGCCGTTCAGCGCAAGGAGCGGGTCCGGTCGGACAAGACTCAGCGCCGCCTGCGTGAAATGGTCGAGGTGATCAACAAGGTCGAGCCGCGCTTCGGTTCAACCCTGATGGCCTATGCCTGGTATCGATCGGAGCCGCTGCCGGGGTTTTCTGGCCAGACCGCGATGCAACTGGTTCGCAGTGGTCGTGCGGACGAGGTGCTTGATTACATCGATGCGGTTGATGCCGGCGTCCACGCCTGACCGGTTCGATGCTCTATCGCGGTGCGCTCTACCGTGCCCTCAATCCGATCTATGCGCGTGAACCGCTTTCAGGCCGCGGCGCCGAACTCTATGGAGGACGGTTCAATCCGAAAGGCGTGGCAGCGCTCTATTCCTCGCTGTCCGTAATGACGGCGCTGAGGGAAGCGAATCAGGCGGGCAGCCTGCAGCCGACCACCCTCGTCGCCTACGACGCAGAGATTGAGAACATATTTGACAGCCGGGATGAGAACGCCCTGAAAGCTGAGGGCATGGATCCCGCCGTCCTTTCCGATACGACGTGGCGCGAGCAGATGATTGTTTCTGGAGAGGCGAGAACCCAGAGCTTTGCCCGGCGCCTGATGGCCAATGGGTTCAATGCGCTGTTGGTCAAAAGCTTCGCGCCCGGCGCGACCCACAGCGACTTGAATCTCGTGCTCTGGCGTTGGAGCGACAGAGCCCCCTCGCGCCTCACCTTGATTGACGATGAAAATCGGCTTTCGCGCTGACGCGATTTTTGATGAACGCGCCACCAGGTGCATTAGGACATTCTCGCCGAGGAACCACCATCTCGCCGAGATTACGAGGAATATTGCCGGACTGAGGAGGCCCAGCCACGCAAAAAGGGAAGAAGCCCCTGCCCCTGCCCTCCTTACTCCCCCTTCTAAGGCTCTAGAACTCTCACGGAGAGGTCGAACGAGTTCTCTTGTGTCAAAGTCGTTCCGATTACGGGTGGCGAAGCGGCCACCGTTTACTCGAGCAATCGCCGCGATCATGCCACCGGGTGCCGACATCCCGCGACCCTGGCGAGCAGCAGTACCCATAATTTCGCCCTAAGCCAGTGCAGCTTCTTCAGTCGGAGATGCGGTTTGCGAAATGCCTGCGCCAGTCGGATAACCCTTGCTCCAGTCGTTCAGAACGCTGGTCCGGTCTTATCTTTTCAATGCCAAAATCGATCTCGGCAATCGTCACGGTTGGAAGCGCGAGTTCGGTATCATATCGGACCAGCCAGGCAAGGACCGCCTGGTTTGGAGCCTTCCTCAGCGTTTCGGAAACGACATTGCTGGCTACGAAGATCAAAGCTCGACGCCTGGATTCACCTGGCGACTCTCCCGGATCACTGCCTCAAGGTCGATGTCTGTGCCTGATTGTGCTGAAAGGCGGCGATAGAAGGCCGAAGCCGGCTCGCGGCCGGCCTCGCGGACCTCGTAGGATTCGAGCGCCCGTTCCACTACATCAGTAATTGAGCGGTTTTCACGGCAGGCAAGCCGGTGTGCAAGATCGCGCGCTTTGGCACTACGGACTGAGAGAGTTGTGGTTCCGCCATATCGGATTCCTTCGCGGCGTTAACTGGACCCGCTTCGCTCACTAGCAAAGATTGGTTGTGTTGGCTTGACTGCCGCACGAGCGAATAACGCGACAGCTGCGGAAAAGAGCCGCCCGAAATATCCGCGCTTTTATTCGAACGAATAGGTAAACCCTTGGGCTGAGGCGCCAACCGTCACCTTCGTCATCTTTTCACCAGCGAGCGATCGGTTCAGCACGCCGCGGCTCAACTCCGGGAGGAGCGTGTTGGTCAGAATTGCGTCAATCATCCTGCCGCCCGATTCGATTTCCGTGCAGCGGGCCTTGACCAGATCCATGACACCGTCGCCGATGACCAATTCCGCATCGTTGGTTGCGCGCAGCCGGCGAGCAATCTTGGCGAACTGATGACAGGTGATCGCTTCGATCATCGAATCCGAAAGCGGAAAGTAAGGGATGGTCACCACCCGGCCGAGAAAGGCCGCAGGAAAGACCTTCAGCAACGGGCTGCGCAACGCGGTGTCCAATTCGTCGAGCCCTGCCCGTTCCGCCCCGTTCCTTGTCCGGCCCATGATGACTTCTGAGCCGACATTCGACGTGAGCAGGATCAGCGTGTTCTTGAAATCGATGCGTCTGCCTTCACTGTCGTCCATCATCCCTTTGTCAAAGACCTGGAAGAAGATTTCGTGCACGTCCGGATGGGCCTTCTCGACTTCGTCGAGCAGGATCACCGAATAGGGCTTGCGCCGAACCGCCTCGGTGAGAATTCCGCCTTTGCCATAGCCGACATAGCCGGGCGGCGCGCCCTTCAAAGTGGAAACCGTATGCGCCTCCTGGAATTCAGACATGTTGATCGAGATCAGGTTCTGCTCTCCGCCGTAGAGCGTTTCGGCCAGTGCCAAGGCGGTTTCGGTCTTGCCGACGCCCGAGGGACCGCAAAGCAGGAATACGCCCACCGGCTTTTCCGGGGCGCCGAGACCGGCGCGGCTGGTCTGCACGCGCTTGGCAATCATCTCCATGGCGTGATCCTGTCCGACAACGCGCTCGGACAGAGTGGCCGCGAGCCGCAGCGCCTTCTCGGTCTGACTCGACAGCATCCGCCCCGTCGGGATGCCCGTCCAGTCCTGAACCACGGCCGCCACGGCGTTGCGGTCGACCGATGGCAGGATAAGCGGTGTTTCGCCTTGCGCCTCGGCCAGTTCGCTCATCAGTTCGCGCAGCCGAGCGAGATCGGCAGCCGGATCGGGAGGAGAAATACCGCCTCCCGCCGGAACCTCCGTCCCGGGGTTGGACCGTTCGGTCTCCGGCGGGTCCACGCTCTCTGTCTCAGTGGCGGCCTCCTGCCCTTCCACGGTATCGAGAGGCACGCCGTCACCGCGCAGCCTGGCGCGCAGTTCGAGTATCTCGGCCACCAGAGCCTTTTCGCGCTCCCAGCGCTGCTGCGCGGCCGCAAGCGTGCGTTCGGTCTCGGCAAGCCCAGCCTCGACCCGTGCCTGCCGCTCGGTCACCTCGATGCCGATTGCAGCCTCGCGGCCGATGATGCCGCCCTCGACCTCCAGCGCCTGGCGACGGCGCATAATGTCCTCGACCTCGGCCGGCGTGGCGTGCTGCGATACGGCGACACGCGCGCAGGCGGTGTCGAGAAGACTGACCGCCTTGTCCGGCAACTGCCGCGCCGGGATGTAGCGATGCGACAGGGCGACCGCCGCGTCGATCGCCTCGTCCAATATCTGCACCTTGTGGTGCTGTTCCAGGACGCCGGCCACCCCGCGCAACATGAGAATGGCCACCGCTTCGGGCGGCTCGTCGATCTTTACCACCTGGAAGCGGCGGGTCAGCGCCGGGTCTTTCTCGATGTGCTGTTTGTATTCCGCCCAGGTCGTTGCCGCTATGGTGCGAAGCTCGCCGCGCGCCAACGCCGGTTTGAGCAGATTGGCGGCGTCGCCGGTTCCGGCAGCACCACCCGCGCCTATCAGGGTATGGGCTTCGTCGATGAAGAGGATGACCGGCGCTTCGGACGATTGAACCTCGTCGATAACAGCCTTCAGCCGCTTTTCAAATTCACCCTTTACGCTAGCGCCTGCCTGCATCAATCCGACGTCGAGCATGCGCACGCTCACTCCCTGCAGTGGGGGCGGCACATCGCCTTGGGCGATGCGCAGAGCAAAACCCTCCACGACTGCAGTCTTTCCGACACCCGCCTCGCCGGTCAGGATCGGATTGTTCTGCCGCCGTCGCATCAATATGTCGACAATCTGCCTGATCTCCGGATCGCGGCCGACGACCGGGTCGATCTTTCCGTCGCGGGCGCGCTGGGTCAGGTCGGTGGCATATTTGGCCAGTGCCGAATCCCCGCCGGGATGCCGCCGCGGCGCCTCTGCCGCGCTGACCGTTGGCGCAGCGCCGGCTTCGAGTGAGCCCTCCGTGACATCGGCGAAGCGCGCCACGACGGCGTCGGCGTCGATCTTGTCGAACTCGCCGCTGATCTTCGACAGCAGGCCTTCCAGCACCGGTGTCTTCAGGCAAGCAAGCAGAACATGTGCGCTGCGGACCTCCTCCACGCCGAATTCCAGTGTTGCCAGATTCCAGGCCTCCTGGATGGCGTGGAAGATATGGTCGGAAAACTCTTCGATCGACGTTGCGCCATAAGGCAGTTTGTCCACCGCACGGGTCATATCGGCCGTAAGTCGGCTCGCATCCAGTCCCGCATCGGCGATCATCATTTGCACATCCGAGCGGTCGGAGAGCACCAGTTGCTCGATGAAGTGGACGAGTTCGACGTAAGGATTGCCGCGCAGCTTGGCACTGTCGGCCGCTGCCTTGAAGGCGCGCAAGCCTACAGTATTGAGCTTGCCGACCAGTTCCTTGCGCTTGAAACTCTGCGATGACCGGCGCTGTTCCATCGAACGTGCTCCTGCACTCTGCAAGTTGATAACCTGCCACATAAGCAGCCACTTGACAAAGTGCGTGATGAACAAAGGTTTCGATGCACCGATTATGCGGGCTCCCGCCATTGGTGGAAGATCCCGCATCGTCGGCCATAAACAACGACGGTACTGACATCCCGCCACGACGCATTCCCGATTCAGGGCTCGGCGATCACGCCCCCGGATTTCACAATCAAGACAAGGCTGCATTAGCTTTTGTTAATTTTTTCCGCACTCGCTGAATTGTGGAAAAGCGCAACCGTGTGATAACGTAGGGGCAGGTCGGCCTCAGGGCCGGTGACTGGGGGATCGGTGTGATCGACGTCGCACTCTGGCTTGCTCCGCTCGACGGTGAAAATCCGTCCGGAGAGGATTTGCGTAACGATCCGGCGTTTCACGAACTGGAGCGCCTGACGGAGCCCCAGGTCAAGGTTGTCCATGACGGCAACAACAGGCCGGTCTCGCAAAGCACCATTCCCGTCGACTGGCCAGCAGTGCTCACCAAGGCCGAGGAATTGCGCGCGCGTGGTCGCGACCTGCGCCTGATTGTCATTGTCACACGCGCACTGGCCAACGAGCAGGGACTCGCCGGCTTGGCGCAGGGTCTGACGCTTATTAGGCGGACATTCGATCAGCATTGGGAATCCATGCACCCAGCGCTGCGGCTCAACACGTCGCCTCGCGAGGCCGCCTTGCGCCGCATCAACGCGCTGCTCGATCTTCAAAATGGTCAGGACGGGCTGCTGGCCAACCTGCGTCAAATGACTTTCTTTGCGCCACGCTCGATCGGGCCGATCAGCGGACGCGACCTGGAACACGCTGCTCTCGACGACCGCGTCATGCTGCAAGAAGCAGCGTCAGGGTTGAATGCGGCCGAAAAGGCCGCGCTTGTCAGTGCGCACGGACAACTGTTGAACCGGGTTCGTGCCGGATGCGCGGCGCAGGCGGATCAAGCCAATGAGGAAATGCAGTTGCTCATCGCCGATGCGCGCGCGGCGGTCACGGCACTGGAAGCCGTCGAGACAGCCCTCAACGCTCGCCTTGAAGGCAGCGGCGGGACCACCATTCCGGAATTAAAACGGTTCCTGCAGCGTTTGCTGACAACCCTCGAGCGCAACTCGGCTGCCGGCGCGATGGCGAATGGCTCGGCAAAGCCGCCCCCTTCGCCTGCAGAACCGGCAATGCCTGCTCGAAACGGTCATGGAGCCGATACTATGGCAAGTGTGGCTAGCTACCCCGACTCGAGCACCGGACTTCCCGACCGGATTACTTCGCGCGACGACGTGGTGAAATGCCTGGACCTCGTCGTCGCGTTTTATGACCGCACCGAACCGTCGAGCCCGATTCCCCACCTCGCCCGCCGTGTGCGCCGGATGGTGCATATGGATTTTGTTGAACTGATGGAAGATCTCGCCCCGTCGGGACTGAAGGAGTTCCGGCTTCTTGCCGGCGTTCCCGATGCCAAGAAGACGGCTCAGAAGGATGAAAGGTAGCAAGCAATGCCAGCCGAAAGCAAAGCCAAGGTCATCGAACGAAATCGCGCGCCGCGGGTGCAGATCGCCTATGACGTGGAAACCTATGGCAGTCCAACGACAATCGAGCTGCCGTTTGTCATGGCCGTCATGGCCGACCTTTCGGGGGCTTCGCAGACGAAGGAAGCGGCCAAGTCGGTGCTGGACCGCTCCTTTGTCGAGACCGATGCAAACCGGTTTCCGCGTTTCATGGAGGCACTTGGACCACGCGTGAAAGCTCGCGTGAAGAATACGCTGCCGCAGGCCGAAGGCGCCGAGCGGGACGAGGAGCTGGCGCTCGACCTTACCTTTACCAAGATGGGCGATTTCGCGCCGGACAAGATTGCCGAACAGGTTCCACAATTAGCCGAAATCCTCAAGATGCGCCGCCAGCTCGAGGAACTTCTCGGCTTCATGGACGGGCGCGTCGACGCCGAAAAGCGCATTGCGCAACTGCTGAACAATGAACCGCTGCTTGGCAAGATCGCCAGCCAGGCGCTGGCGGACGACAAGGCAGGGGAATGACCATGGCCGAACAGCAAAAAACCGCAGCCGTCGCCGAGGCGGAAACCATCGATCTTGGAGAATTCAGCGGGCTCCTCGAGAAGGATTTCAAGGTCAAGAAGGACGACAGCGAAAAGCTGCAGCAATTGGTGCGCAATCTCGCGCTTGCCGCGCAATCGCGTTCCGACACCACGACCATCTCGTCCAATGCCATCAAGTCGATCAAATCGCTGATCGCCGGGATCGACAAGATGCTTTCTGAACAGGTCAACGAGATCCTGCACGCGCCGGAAGTGCGCGAAATGGAGGGCACATGGCGTGGTCTGTGGTATCTCGTCAACAATACCGAGACGGATCAGAAGCTGAAGATCCGGGTGATGAACATTTCCAAGGAGCAGCTGGCCGACACGCTTGAGGATTATGAGGGCCAGATGTGGGATCAGAGCCCGATCTTCAAGAAAGTCTACACGGACGAGTATTCGATGCTTGGCGGCGAGCCGATCGGCTGTGTGATCGGTGCGTACGAATTTTCCAACCACCCGCGCGACGTCGGTCTGCTGCGCAACATCTCCGGCATCTGCGCCTCAGCGCACACGCCTTTTATCGCAGCTGCCTCGCCTCGCCTGTTCCGCATGGACAGCTGGCAGGAATTGCCGAATCCGCAGGACCTGCAGCAGATCGTCTCCAACCCCGCCTATGCCTCCTGGCAGTCGCTGCGCGAGAGCGAGGATGCACGCTATATCGGCCTGACCATGCCTCGCGTCCTGGCGCGGCTGCCGTATGGCACCGATACCGTTCCGGTGAAGGGCTTCACCTTCGAGGAGGAGGTACATGGCGACCACAACAAATATGTCTGGATGAACGCTGCCTTCCCGATGGGCGTGAACATAAACCGCAGCCACAAGCTCTATGGCTGGGGTACGCAGATCCGCGGCGTCGAAAATGGCGGCACGGTTCTCAACCTGCCAGTGCACAGCTTCCCGACCGATGATGGCTCGATAGCGATGAAATGTCCGACGGAGGTCGCCATCGACGACCGGCGCGAGGCGGAGCTGGCCAAGCTCGGCCTGATGCCCATCCTGCATCGAAAGAACACCGATCTCGCCGCCTTCATTGGCGCCCATTCGCTGCAGGACGACGAGACAAGGGCGGGACGGCTGGTCGACCCCGATGCGCAGGCCAACGAGCGGCTGAGCGCCAACCTGCCCTACCTTTTCCCGGTCTCGCGCTTTGCCCACTACCTCAAGGCGATCGCGCGCGACAAGGTCGGTTCGTTCAAGGAGCGCTCCGATATGCAGATCTGGCTGACCGAATGGATCAACCGGTATGTGCTGGCCAACCCGGCCTTTGCCGACGACAAGGCGCGCGCCAAGCGCCCGCTCGCCGCCGCCGAGGTTCAGGTCGACAGCGTGGAGGGACGCCCAGGGTACTACAACGCCCGCTTCTATCTGCGCCCGCATTATCAGCTGGAAGGAATCAATGCCTCGCTCCGGCTGGTTTCGGAACTTCCGTCCGTAAAGACTTGATTTGCAGCAACAACATCTTGGTTTTTGAAAGCGGTGGAGAAAGACAATGCCCACAAATACGAAGATTGATGGCTTTCTAAAGGTTCCGGATATCAAGGGTCCAAGCACTCGTGATGGCCATGAGGACGAAATCGAAATCCATGGCGTCGATTACAAGATGATCGCACCCTATGATCCAAACTCGCTCTCGCGCCGCGGTCGTGTGTCCTTGGGTATGATCAAGTTCACCAAGCATTATGACAAATCCTCCCCCTACCTGAAAAAAGCGCTGTTCGAAAACAAGGCCCTGGACGAAGTCGTGTTTTCGGCACGGCGGACCATTGATGGCGAGACCAAGGATTACCTGGTCGTCACACTCACCGACGCCTCGATCATGGAATACGACATGTCGCAGGCCGAGGATGAGGAGGACCTGATCGAGGAGGAGGTCAGCTTTGCCTACAAGAAAATAAAGTTCGTCTACGACGACAACGACGAAATCGAAATGGATGTCTATGTCGGCAAGTGAGGCCCGGCGGCCCGGCGCGGACAAGTCGCTGGGTAGCGGCAGCTCGCGAGCAAAGCGCGAAGCCGTCCAGCCCTCTCTGTGGGACCGCCTCGTAAACGATCTGCCGGGTATGACCTCCGAGATAGACGGGCTGCGCCAGGCACTGCAGGACGAGCTTGGCGCGGAGCGGCTGGACAATCTTGTTGCGGCCAGCGCCCGGCTCATCGACGCCGACGCGGAGTTGACGGCCGACCAGAAGCGGCGTCTGCATCGCCTCGCCTTTCAGAGCCAGCACCGCGCTGAAATCGAAAGCCGCGGCGTGGTGGTGTCGGCGCGTGTGCTCAAGGAAGCCGTGCGGCGCGACGTCGAGGCTTTGTTCAACACCGAGCGCTTCGAGGCCGTTCCGCTTCTTACCGACCTTGAAAGCGAACAGGCCGCGGACAACCCGCCGTCGCTCGCCGATTTTCCGGAGGTGCGTCGCAGCGTCGTCAATTACGGAGTGCCTTCCTTCTCGGGCCGTTCTTCCCGCGACTTTGATCGCGAGGCCCTTGCGCGCGAGATCCGCTCGGTGCTTGCCACCTTCGAGCCGCGTCTCAAGGACAGTGCAACAAAGGTTACGGTAACCCTTGGCGACAAAACCGTGGGCCTGAAGATCGAGATAGATGCGGTGTTGATCATGACGCCGACGCCCGAACGTATGCGCCTGCGCACCACGATCAATCTCGATAACGGCTTGGCTCGGACCGAATTTAGGGAAGGCTGAGATGGACCGGGTCTTCGTAGAGTATTACGAGGAGGAACTGACCCATATCCGCGCACTCGCGGCAGAATTTGCCGATATGCATCCCGCGGTGGCGCGCAACCTTTCACTCGATACGGTCCCCTGTCCGGACCCTTACGTCGAGCGGCTGCTTGACGGCGTTGCTTTCTTGGCCGCGCGGACCCGGCTCAAGGTCGATGCGGAACGCTCGCGTTTCTCGCGCGCCGTCCTTGATGTTCTCTATCCCGATCTTGTCACGCCGGCGCCGGCAACGGCCATGGTGGTGTTCAAACCCGGCCAGCAGGTCCAGACAATGATTGGGGGCCATGTCGTCAAGCGCAAAACGCGTCTGGTTTCCAGCCTCCTGCCAGGCCTGTCGACGCGTTGCACGTTCACCACCGCCCAGGACATGACGCTGTGGCCGATTGCCATCACCTCGGTCGGCTATTTTCAGGATCGCAGCGCCTTGGCTGCGGCCGGCATCGCGCGGATCGGCGGTGTGAATGGCGAGGCGGCGCTTCGCATCACACTGGCTCGTACCGGAAAAGGCAAGCTCGACGAACTGTCGCTCGACCGGCTTGATCTCTACTTTTCCGCGCGCACCAAGGCACCACTGCTTTTCGACGCGATTTTCGGCGCCTGCTCGGCCCTTGGTGCACGGCCGGAAGGCAAAGCCAACCCGATATCGCCGTTGCCGGTACCTGAAATGGTCGGCATCAACGATGACGAGGCGCTGATGCCTCGTACACGTCCGACCTTCGAAGGGTACCGTCTTCTGCGCGAATATTTCATGATGCCGGAGCGCTTTCATTATGCTCGGGTTTCGGGATTGCAGCCCATCGTGCGCACATGCACGGCCGAACTCGAGATCATCTTCATCTTCAGGCGTCCGGTGCCTGAACTTGCCGATGTGACGGCGGCCGATTTTGAACTTTTCGCAACACCGATCATCAATCTGTTCGAACGCGAGTGCAACGTCGTCGAGCTCGATCCGCGCAAGACGCGGCAGGTGCTGCATGCCGACCGCACGCGAGCGCGGGACTTCGAAATCTATCGGGTTGGGGGGGGGGGGGGCCGCCCCCCCCCCCCCCGGGCCCCCCCCCCCCCCCCCCCCCGGAGGGGGGGGGGGGGGGCCCCCCCCCGGGGGGGGTGTTTATACACACCACCCCCCCC
>NZ_JBVVQK010000020.1:41539-116601 GCF_055811175.1 Mesorhizobium sp. WSM4828
CCCCCCCCCCGCGCCGCCCCCGCGCCCCCCCCCCCCCCCCCCCCCCCGGGGGCGGCGCGCCCCCCCCCCCCCCCGGGCGGGGGGTACTCCAAAATTTTTGGGGTGGCGGGGTCGGCGCCCCCCCACAGCGAGGGGAGCGACGCCGCAATCCCGGAGCTCTTCAGCCTGGGACAGAACCGCGGCAGCGGTTGGGTTTATTCCACCGAACGGCGCCCACGCCGCCCGACGGAGGAGGAACGGCGCGACGGCCTCACCCGCACTTCATACACCGGCGACGACGTTTTCCTGGCGATTTCACGTCCGGCGGAAAGTCCAGCGAACCGACCGCTGAAGCGCGTCGACATCGTGGCGCTCTGCACCAACCGCGATCTGCCGATTCTTGACGACAACCCTACCTTGACTCTGGAAGCCGGCGATCCGGTCGAAACGATCCGGCTTCTCGGCGCATTGCGCCCGCCTCGCCCAGCCATCCCCGCAGCGCTGCCGGCGGGCGCGGCGGGTGAATCGCGAGCCGACAATCTCGCCTGGCGGCTTGTAGCGCAGCTCGCGCTCAACTTTCTAAGCCTTGCAAAGGAAGGTCGCGGCGTCGATCCGCTGCATGCGCTGCTTGAGCTTTACGCCGACAGGGGAGACCCGAGCCTCGCCCGCAATGTGCACTCGATCGTGCGCATCGACTCCCGGTCGGTCATCGAACGGCTGCAGATCGATGGGCCGATGTGCTTCGGACGAGGCACCGAGGTGACATTGCATGTCGATCAATCGGTTCTGGCGGGGCAGAGCACCTTGCTGCTTTCGGCCTTGCTGGCACGGCTGTTTGCCCGTCATGCCGGAATAAACGGCTTTGTGCGAACCCGCACATGGCTGCTGCAAAAGCAGGAGGATGTGCCATGGCCGATGACGCCCGGCAATCGCTACCTGATGTAGACAAGCCTGGCCGGTCAGAAGAGCTGTCGGATGCATTCGACTTCTTCGAGTTGTTGCGGCGACTCGAACGAAGAGGCGGGCTGTTCGGCTATTCCGGCCCGCCGGAGCGCGAGCCCTCGCGGCTCGGTCAGCATGTCCGTCTCAGCTTTTCCGCCAAGGACCTGGCAGAATTCCGCGAAGCGACTGACAAAGCGCCCGCTCGGGTCACGGTCGCAAACATTGGTCTGATGGGACCTGAAGGTCCGATGCCCCTGCATTTGACGCGCTGGGTACTCGATCGCCTGTCGCAACGCTGGTTCACCGGCGCCGATGCGCAGCAGACCAGCGACACGACGTTCATGGACTTCGTCAACATTCTTCAGAACCGCATGATTGCGCTGTATTACAGGGCGTGGGCGGACGCCCATCCGGCGGTTCAGGTCGAGCGCCCGGTAGGTGGGCGCGTTCGCGCCATGCTTGAAGCCATGGCGGGAATAGGGCTTCCCGGCACCCACAATCCCGAACTGGACGCCGTGAAGCTGCGCCAGGCCGCCTCGCTTGCCAATCAGGTCGACGGCCCCGAGCGGCTGACGCTGTTCCTGGCTGAGGCGTTCAAGGTGCCGGTCCAGATCAGGGAGTTCATCGCTGCCTGGATGACCATACCAGCCGCGCTCCAGACCCGCCTCGGCAAAGCCTACGCAGGGCTCGGTCGGGGAGCGACGATCGGTCCGCGCGTCTTCAACCGTCAAAGCAGGATCGAGCTCCGCGTCGGCCCGCTGGGCTATGAGGAATTCAAGGCGTTCCTGCCGGGCGGTCAACGCCTCAAATTGTTCAAGCAAGCCGTTGGCGACATGGTCGGCGAATCGCTCGACGTCGATCTGCGCATCGTGCTGGCGCGCGATGCCGTTCCGCCGCCGCGTATCGGAACCGTGCAACTCGCCCGGACCGCCTGGCTTGCGCGGCCCGCTGAAAGGGGCGATGCTGACGACATGCGGCTGCGGACATTAGTCGGCTGGCGGCAGGAAGGGGCGGAGGTCGCGGCATGAGTCTGCTGCTGACGCTGGAGCAAGGGCCACGCACCCAGGCGGTACGGCAGACCCGGCTTGACGAGGGGGAACTGGTGATCGGCCGCAGCGCGGACGCTGGCTGGCAGATCGACGATCCCGACATGTTCGTTTCACGCGCCCATTGCAAGATCACTGGTGGGCGCGACGGATATTTCGTCACCGATACGTCGAGCAGCGGATTGTTCATAGACGACTCCGACAGCCCGCTCGGCGCAGGCAAGTCGACGCGTCTTCGCAATGGCATGCGGCTGAGACTGGGCGATTACATCGTGCATGTCGATCTGCAGACGTCGAGCGCCCAAGCAACAGCAGCAGCCGCACCGCCAGTTCCAGAGCGCTCACCGCCGGCGTCTCGGGCGCCGGTCAGCATCGGCCGTGACGATTTCTTTTCAGCCGCCGTGGAAGAGGAGCCGCAGCGGCCACGTCCAGCCGAGCTGCCGAACCCGTTCGAGCAGCCGATCCCGGGAGCGTTCGAGCGCGCCAATTCCAGACAGCGCAGTTCGCCTGCTTTCGACGACCCGTTCAGCCTCGATCCGGTCGCAACACCGGTGTCCAAAGGCACCGCAAACTATCCAGAACCAGCCAGCGCACCCAAGCAGACAGACCCATTTGGCCTCGAGTCGGAATCGTTCCCCAACGGCGCTACGGAGCCCGCGACGGCAAAGCTGCCGGAATTCAATGACGACTTCGGTTTTGGTCCAGCCGCGGCGCCCAACCCGGGAATCGGCGCCGGCTCAACCGGGCAGCGGGAGCGCGACGCCCAGCCACTGCAAGCGGCCAATTCCTGGGACCTGCCCGTGCGAGCGGCAGATGTCCCCTCCCCAATGCGGGCAGGCGCAGCCGCCAGCCCCGCCCGCCAGCCGCCTGCGAGACAGCACGCCGACATGGCGCTCCGCACCGCATTCCTGCGCGGTATGGGTGTCGCGGAAGCCGATTTTCCCGGGCGCGACGCCGTCGCCGAGATGGAGAAGTTCGGCCGCGAATATCGGCTTATGATGGAAGGATTGATGCAGCTGCTGCGCAAGCGCGCCGAAGAAAAAGGAAATGCCCGCGTTGCCCAGACAATGGTCGGAGCCTCCGAAGTCAATCCACTCAAGTTTCTGCCGACGGTCGACGACGCAATCGTGACGCTTATTGCCGAACGCAGCCCCGGGTTTCTTGCCGGCGAAGCGGCTATCGCGGATGCGGTTCGCGACCTCGCACAACATCATGTGCGCGCCTGGCGCGGCGTGCAGGCGGCCCTGCGGCGGATGGTCGACCGTTTTGAGCCGGCAGCCATCGAAGAAGAGCTGAAATCGAGTTCCGCGATCGGCACGCTGTTGTCGGGCGGGCGCGGCGCCAAGCTGTGGGAGCTCTACCAGAAACGCCATCGTGAAATAGCCGAGAGCGCAGAAAAGAGCTTTCTCGGCGAAATCGGCGCCGATTTTCGGGATGCATATGAGGAGGAGTAAGACATGATCGATCGACGCGAATTTATCGTTGCCTTGGGTGCGACCGGGCTGCTTACGGCCTGTCAAAGCGCCGGGCCGCCAAAACCGTCGGTCATCACCGTGAAGCTGACAGGAGCGGCCGGCATGAACCCTGGACCAGGTGGCGGCGACCGGCCAGTGACAGTGCTGGTCATGCGGCTGCGCAGCACCGGTAAGTTCAATTCCGCCGACTACTTTGCCTTGCAGGGGGATGCCGGCTCGGCACTGGCAGGCGATCTGATCGGGTCCGACCAGATTGCCGTCGGGCCTGGAAAAACCGCGACCAAGACCATTACAGTTGAACCGGATGCGACGTCCCTGGGCTTCGTTGCACTTATCCGTGAGCCTGGCGGGCGAAACTGGCGGACCACCAAATCGGTTTCGCCCGGATCAAACTTTACGGTCAATGTCACGCTCGGCAGCGGCGGCATTTCCGCCTGACGGCCAAGGCAAGGGAGCTCGATGCAGAGAGTAGCCGGATGAGTGATGCAAACAGGGTGCTGTGGTCCGAGGGCCTTTTTCTGCGGACCCAGCATTTCCAGCAGCAGGATCGTTTCTTTGAGGCGACTGTACGCGGCGCGTTGCAGGCCGGTCAGCTGCATACGTTCGGCTTTCAGCAATTGACGCTGGATAAGGCATTGCTCGATGCCGGCCAGATCTCGATCCTGTCTGCACGAGGCATCTTCCCGGACGGAAGCCCCTTCTCCATTCCGGATCTGATGGACGCGCCGCGTCCGCTGCCGGTCACCCCGGATACAGGCGCCGGCCCGGTGCTGGTCGCCTTGCCGCTCGAGCCGGCCGGCGGGGTTGGCTTCGATCCCGCGCATGCGCCACCCAGCGGTGCGCGCTATCATGGACGGATCGTTTCGGTGCGCGATGCCGTCCAGGGCGGCTCAGATCCCGAAGAAATCGAAATCGCCCGGCCGCAATCGCTGTTGCTTGCACCCGGCAAATCGGTCGGCGGCTATACCGCCCTGCCCATAGCCGACATCAAGGGGATTCGAGCCGATGGCGGCGTTTCGCTGGACGAGACGTTCCTGCCACCGGCTCTGGTTACTGGTGCAGTGGCCT
This sequence comes from Mesorhizobium sp. WSM4828, assembly GCF_055811175.1. NCBI lineage: Bacteria > Pseudomonadati > Pseudomonadota > Alphaproteobacteria > Hyphomicrobiales > Phyllobacteriaceae > Mesorhizobium > Mesorhizobium sp. WSM4828. Next base: position 46,050 of record NZ_JBVVQK010000020.1, read on the forward strand.
GGTACCGGCAACTGCTTCTGGAAGTTGTCACAGGCCTCGACCAGATCGCTGAGGCGCATGGCAAGATGGTCATGGGCGGGCCCGGGCGCAGCGTCGAAGACCTGTTGATGCTCAACCTCGCCAACGCGGCGCGTCCGCGACTGGCCCATATGCTGGCGCAGGATGTTTTCCATCCGGCCGAACTTTACCTGGAACTGGTCGGGCTTGCCGGTTCGATGGCGACCTACGGCTCGAGCGCGCGACGACTGGGCGAGCTGCCGGCTTACGATCACATGGCGCCCGGCCCACCGTTTTCGGCGCTCGCGGATGCGTTGCGCTCACTGATCCTGAGCCTGCGCTATATCGAGCCGAAATCGCGGGCGCTGCCCGTCATGCGCCATTCGACGAACGTTTGGAAAATCCGCATCGACAATCCGAAGCTGCTGCTGGCCAGCCGGATCGTTATCCGGGTCGGCTCGGAACTGTCGGAGGACGCGCTACGCAAGATATTCGTCAACCAGGCGACCGTAGGCTCGGCGGATGAGTTCGAGGGCCTGTGGAAGTCCCGCCTGCCCGGCATCCCGCTGAAACCGCTTCATTCGCAACCGCGCGAGATTCCTTACGACGGCGATCGGCTGTGCCTTGAGCTCGATCAGAAAAGCGAGCACTGGGCATCGCTGCTCGGTGCCCCAGGCTTCGTCATTGGCGTTTCGGGTGTACTGCCGAGCGAACCGCAGGTGGACTGCTATTCGGTGAACAGGTGAAACCATGAGCCGGGATGATCCTTTCGGACTGTCGGAGGATCGCGAACGCACTCGCATCAGGCTGACCGGCACGCCGATGCCGCGGCCGATGGCGGCATCCTTGCCGGGCGGGCCGGTAAAACGCTCGCGCACCCACCCGAACGGCCTTGTCAACGCCTTCGCGCCCCTGCTCGAGTTTGCGCCTGAGCTTGAAAGCGCGCTGCCACCGGAGAATCCGGAAGTGTTGCGCACCCGGCTGCTCGAAGAACTGGTTCGGGCACGCGACACGGCAATGGCGGCGGGGTCATCGATGGAGCGTGCCGATCAGGCAGCCTGGGTGGTGGCGGCCTTGCTCGACGATCTGGCCCTGAACACGCCCTGGGGCGGGGCCAGCGCATGGCCGCGTCAGCCGCTTGTGGTCATGTTGCGCGGCGATGTCGACGCCGGCACGCAGTTCTTCACACGGCTCGACGAACTGGAACGCCATCCGAACCGAGACCGCGAATTGCTGGAACTTCAGTATGACTGCCTGGCACTCGGTTTTCGCGGCAAGTATCGCGTGCCCGGCCGGTCGGGCGATCGCTCGCTCAATGCCGTTCGTGTGGCCGCGGCACGTTTCCTGCGCGATGCCGACGCCGAGAATGCGCCGCTGTCGCCAAACTGGAAAGGCGTCATCGCATCCGACGAGCCGCAGCGCTTCATCGTTCCGATCTGGGTGATGGCCTTGGCGGCGGCGGTCATCGCCACCGCGACCTATGTCGGGCTCTCGATGGGACTAAGCAGCCAGGCGGTGGAGCTTTCAGCGCTGGTCCGCGCCTTGCCGCCGCCGACCCGTGGCGACATCAGCCGCGTGTCGCCAGCCGTCGATGTCCCGCCGCCGGAGACCGTGGATTTCGCGCTGCTGCCCGAATTTGAGGCCGGCGCGCCGGCCAATCTCAGATCGGCTCTCAGCGGCACGGAGAGCGTTTCGCTTGCCAAGCTGGTCATCCAGGCCTCCAATCCTGAACTGTTCCAGTCATCGCGGCCAACACTGACGGAAGGATTCGAGCCGCTGATCGGCTCGATCGCCAAGGTGATCCTGGCCAATCGGGACCTGATCGGCAACATCACCGTGGTCGGACATACGGACGGCGTGCCTCTGCAAAGAACCAATCCGCTGTCGACCAACCAGCGACTTTCCGAGGCTCGCGCCCAGACCATTGCTGACATGCTGGTGCAAAACGGAGTGCCGCAGGAACGCGTCCATGCCGAGGGCCGGGCAGCCACGGATCCAGTGGCCGATGACGGCACGCGCGAGGGCCGGGCCCTGAACCGGCGCGTTGAGGTGCTGGTCGAAAAGAGGCTGTGAGATGTTCATCCTGCGCTTCCTCTGGGCGGTCCTGACATCGCGCTGGCTGTGGACACTGATTGGCATCACGCTGCTTTCCTTTGTGATCTGGGTATTCGGGCCGATCGTCAGGGTCGGCCCCTACGACCCTTTCGCCTCCGACAATGTGCGCATCGTCATCATCGCGCTGCTGGTCATCTTCTGGCTGATCTGGCTGATCGCTGCCCAGCGTCGGGCGATCCGTGCCAACCGTATGTTCGTCGCCGAAATCGCCGCGCCGGCGGTAGAGAAGCCACTCAGCCCCGGCGAAGAGAATGTCGCTGCCGTCGGAGCCAAGTTCGGCGAGGTCATGGCCGAGTTGAAGCGCCGCAAACTGGGCGGTCGCAAGTTCCTGCGCGAGATGCCCTGGTACGTGATCGTCGGACCGCCGGCCACCGGCAAAACCACAGCCTTGCGCCAGTCGGGGTTGAATTTTCCGATCGACCTGACCGACGACCTGCAAGGGGTCGGCGGCACGCGCAATTGCGACTGGTTCTTTTCGGAGAGTGCGGTTCTGATCGACACTGCAGGCCGTTATGTCCAACAGGAGAGCCAACCCGGCGTCGACGCGGTGGAGTGGCTGGGCTTCCTCGACCTTTTGAAGAAGCACCGGGGCCGTCGCGCGCTCAACGGTGTGATCGTCGCACTTTCGATCGATGTGCTTTCGGAGGGCGACGACGCCATCAAGGCGCATGGCCGCAAGATCCGCCGTCGGCTGGCCGAGCTCAACGACCGCCTCGAAATTCGCCTTCCGGTCTATCTGATGCTGACCAAAGCCGACCTGATCAAGGGTTTCGAAGCTTTCTTCGGCGGTTTGTCGACGGCTGCGCGCGAGCAGGTTTGGGGGACGACGTTCGCACTCGACGCGCATGTCGATGCAAAGACCATCGAGCGGGAAATCGCGACGTTAGCCACCGAGCTCGAGCGGCGGCTGGTGCCGCGGCTGGAGGACGAAGACAAGCTTGCTGCCCGCGCAGAAATCTTCAGGTTTCCCGCCCAACTCGCCAGCCTGTCCGAGCCGATCCAGGTACTGATCGAAGCGATGTTCGGGGAAAGCCGGTATGAGGAGGCCGCCTGGCTGCGTGGCCTTTATCTGACGTCAGCGACCCAGGAAGGGGCGCCGATCGATCGGCTGACCGCAGCGCTGTCTGCCTCCTTTGGCCTTCCGCCGCGCCGGGCGTTAGCCGCGCCGCGTGTCGAAAAACGCAGCTTCTTCCTAAAGAACCTGCTTACAGAGGTCATCTTCAAGGAAGCCGGCCTAGGCACCTTCGATCCGCTGGCGCAACGCCGCCGTGCCTGGATCTGGCGTGGCGCGGCCGCCGCATGTGCCGCAGCCGCCCTGCTGGTCAGCGGTCTGTTCACCTGGTCCTATTACGACAACCGCAACGCTATCACGGCCCAGGCAAGCCGGTTCGAGGCGCTGCAAACGCCACTGACCTCGGCGGCGGCAAACCCGGCATCCGTAGAGCAGCCTGCGATCGATGGCGCCCTCAGCGCAATGGATGAGGTCGCAAATGCCCGCACCCCGCCGCCTGGCGCAGCACAGGATTTGCTGGGGCCATCAGCCTCGGCCGAACTGGTGCGGGCACAGACCGACACTTACGACCATGCTTTGCGCAACGTTCTCGAGCCGCACATGGTGGCGCTGCTCGAGGCGACGATGTGGCGGCAGATCCGCGATCCGGACTTCATCCTTGGCGCGCTGAAGACCTATCGCATGATGACCGGCCTTTCTCAGATGGATCCAGACTTCGCCCAGAGCTGGTGGGTCAACAGTCTGCCTGAATTCGCCGCGGCTGCCCCCTTTCCGACAGCTGACGCCGAACAGCACCAGCTTGCCGCGATCCGTCGCATGGCGGTTGACGCCAGTTATATCGCTCCGGACCAGGCGCTGGTTGCGGAGGCACTGAAAACCGTCTGCACGATTTCCTTGCCGGCGCGTGCCTATAAACAATTGCTGGCCGACCCGGCGGTGACTGCGCTCAAGGAATGGATTCCTGCCAACTTCGCCGGCCCCAACGGCGCCAAGGTCTTTGCGCGGCGTTCCGACAAGACGCTTAGGGTCGGCATTTCGGGAGCGTTTACCTATCCCGGCTTCCATGACGCCATTCTCGACCGGGTCGAGGATGTCGCCGCCCAGGCAGCACTCGACCGGGCAGTGTTCGCCGGCGGTTGCTCGGAAAATTCCGAAACCTCGGTGTCAGCGCTATCAGAGGATATTCTGAAGCTTTATTACGACGACTACATCGCGCAATGGGACAGCTTCCTGCGCGACATGCGGCTGGCGCCATTGACCGATCTCAACGTCGCCAGCGAGAACCTCAAAGACCTTTCAAGTGCCGACTCCGCGCTGAAGCGCCTGGTCACCGCGGTGGTCCAAGAGACCGAGCTTACGCGATCCGATGAAGCGCCGGCAAACGACAAGGCAGCGGCGGCAGGTGGCTCGAAACTGCTTGGCAAGCTGGGCAAGCTTGGCAAGATCGTAAAAACCGGAGCCAAGCTTTTGCCGCGTGCCGGCTCCGCCGACGAGGTGGATCTTACCGGCAGTCTGGTGGCCGAGCATTTCAAGCCGCTCAAGGGTGCCATTGCCGAGGTCGACGGCCAGCCGCCGGCGCTCGACGCCGCCATTGTCGCGCTCACCGCACTGTCCAACGTGCTGCAGACGGTGACAGCCAATCCCGATCCTCAGGACGCCATCAAGAAGCAGGGCGGCCTCGCCGAACTGACTGGAGCGGTTGCCAGGCAGGCGCAGATCCTGCCCGACCCGATCGATGATTGGTTGGGCGGTATTGCCGGCGATACCAGCGGCCTGACGCAGAAGGCGGTCACCTCGGAGCTCAACGCCATCTGGCGCGCCGATATCCTGCCGTTCTGCCAGGCAGCACTCAACAACCGCTATCCTTTCAGCCCTGACAGCGCCGTCGACGTCAATGTCCGCGACTTCGCCCGCCTGTTCGGACCGGCAGGGCTGATCGACACCTTCATCAACGACCATCTGATCAGCTATGTCGACACGTCAGCGCAGCCATGGAAATGGCGCGCCGATTTCGGCCTCGACCCGTCGGCACTGGCCGCGTTCGAACAGGCAAGGCGAATCCGCGATGATCTTTTTCCGGGCGGTACAGGCCCGCTGATGAGCTTCACGCTCGAACCGAAGGACCTGTCGCCCAATGTCGCGCGCGTGACGCTCAACCTCGATGGCCAGAACCTCGTCTACTATAACAATGCAACAAGGCCGCAGCCGATGACGTGGCCCGGCAAGGACGGCACAGGCGTCATCTCGCTTGCCTTCCAGCCGATCGATGGCTCGCCCGAGATCTTGCTGAACGAGACCGGCAGCTGGGCGTGGCTGAGAATGTTGCGCAGCGGTCGCTTCACCGGCACCTCGCTGTCGGACGTCTACAGCCTGCGCCTGGGCACCAAAGGCATGTACGCCGATTTCCAACTCAAGGCGGCAAGCGTCGAGAACCCCTACAATCTTCAGATGTTCAAGAAGTTCTCATGTCCGCCCCAGATATGATCCTGGCCGGCTTTTACGGCAAGATGCCCGCTACCGGCGATTTTGTCACGCGGCGACTGCCAGGTGATTTTGTTCGCGCCTGGGACCGCTGGCTGGCGCAGCATGTCGTCCCGCTTATTGGCTCGGAATCCTGGCCGCGCGGCACGGCGCTGCGGTTCCTGACCGGTCCGGATTTTTTTGGCGCATCAGCAGGCGTCATCGTGCAGAGCGCCGACAGAGTTGGCAGGCAGTTTCCGTTGAGCGTCGTCGCGCTGCTTTCCGAGGCTCCCGTCGAGCTTGCCTTTTGCGATGCGTGGTTTGCAGAGATCGAAAAGGTGGCCATCGCAGCCCAAGGCGGCAAGCTGACGCCGGACGAATTGGATGGCACGCTTGCTGCGCTGCCGGTGCCGCAGGTTGAGCCGGGCGAAGAGCTCATCAGCGATATGGTGATGTGGACAGCGCGTTCGGACATATTCGATATTGATCCGCTGTCTCCGCAACTGACGCTGGAGCAGATCTTCGTCACAAGCTGGGAGACCGGCTGATGGAGATCTGGAACCAGATGGGCTATCCGCACCAATTCACCATGGGCATGGACAAGGCCGGTCATGAGTGGATCGTCGTGGTGGTGAAGGGCACGTTCGACTTTCCCGCGATGCCTGGCGGGCCGGTGCGAAAATCGGCGGAGCAAGTGCCACTCGTCTTTGCCGACATCCAGACGGGAGAGCCCGGCTACTCGGCCACACTTTGGGAAACCGACTTCGCTTTTCGCAAGCTGCGTTGTGATGTGATCGCCAATGGCTTTGCGTACGCGCCGGGGGGGCGCCCAGCTGAACGTGTACCGGTCGGCATCAAGGTCGGCAATTGGTCGAAATTGTTCGAAGTCGTCGGCCACCGCGAGTGGCGCGCCATCGGACCGGTATTTACCTCCACCGCCCCGCAGCCATTCCTGAAACTTCCTATCTCATATGACGTCGCCTGGGGCGGCGTCGACAGACTAGACCCGGAGGACAGACTCCCCGCCAGCTACAGGTACAATCCGGTCGGATCGGGCTGGTCGCGAACTAAAAATCAGCGTCTCATTCCCGGCCTGCGGCTGCCCAACACGCAAGCTGTCGGCGAAGAAATCCGTTCGCCGTTCGGCGACTACAAGCCGATGAGTTTTGGCCCGATGGGACGCGGCTGGCCCGGACGGATCGAATATGGCGGCACCTACAATCAGGACTGGATCGACAACGTTTTTCCCTTCCTCCCCCCAGACTTCGACGAGCGGTACTTCCAGATGGCGCCTCCGGACCAGCAGATCGATCTGCCGAGAGGCGGCGAGCAGGTGCAACTGGTGAACCTGACGCCTGAGGGGCGGGTCAGCTTTCGGCTGCCCAGCACTGGGTTGCAGATGACGCTATTCAAGGGCGGCGAAAAGTCATACGACGGCATCGCTCAATCAGACACAATTCTTTTCGATCCAGAGAACAGACGCTTTTCACTGGTGTGGCGCGTGTCGCAGCGCATACAGCGCACCATTCTGGATTTCTCCGAATGCTGGATCGGCCCGCCGACCAGAGGAATGCTGAGGGCTCGCCTAACCGGCAAGCGCTACATCCGTACGTTCGATCTGCCGCCAAAGGACGACGAGGCCGACGCGGCATGAACGCAAGCCTAGAGATTGCCTCCGTGGGCATGGTTACGGCTGTCGGCCTCGACGCGCCGTCCTCTTGTGCGGCAATGCGAGCCAGACTGGATGGGTTCCAAGAGACGCGATTCCTCGGTCTCTCAGGGGATTGGCTAGTCGGCGCTCCGGTACCTCTTCCGCGTAATTGGATTGGAGAAAAGCGCATGGCTCATCTGCTGGCCGGCGCGATCTGTGAGGCCATAGCCGGTTTCCCCGACGCCCGCGATCAGTCCACAGTCATTTTGTGCCTCCCGGAACCGGAGCGAGCCGGAATACCCATTAACGATACTGCTAAGCTCATCAGCCGAGTGTCGCTCGCCGCTGAAATTGATCTAGCTGGGCGCACGCGTGTGGTTGCGCACGGGCGCCCCTCTGGCCACGCCGCGCTTGACCATGCTCGAAGGATGCTCGCGTCCGACGAAGCCCAATGCGTGATCATCGCAGGCGCGGACAGCTATCTCACAGCAGGTGCGGTCGGGCACTATCTCGCCGAACACAGATTGCTGACGGCTGACAATCCGAATGGCTTCATCCCCGGCGAGGCAGCGGGAGCCGTCGTTTGTGTGAGATCATCAACGAATGGATTTCGTTTGTATGGTCTTGGCCTCTCTCGCGAGACTGCCTCGATCTATAACTCAAACGACCTCGCCTTGCGCGCCGAGGGAATGACTTTTGCGTATCGCGCCGCCCTCGGCGAAACCGGCATTGAAATGAACCAGGTTGGTTACTGCATATCTGACCTCATTGGCGAACAGTATTGGTTCAAGCAGACAGCCCTAACTTCAATCAGATTGCTGCGAGGCCGCCACGAGTTCCAAGACCTTTGGTCTCCCGCAGAATCACTTGGCAACATTGGTGCGGCGGCCGTTCCGATCATGATTGGAATGGGTTGGACTGCAGCGACTAAGGGCTATGCGGCCGGTACCCCGGTTCTTATCGAGGCCTCTTCCGATGCAGGTGCCTGCGGAGCCGCTGTTTTTGCCGCAAAGAGAGTAGCATGACAGTGTATGCCAACGGACTTGAGATCGCGTGCAAGGCGCAGACGAACCAAGTCGTTGCGGCGTTTCCTTATGTTTGCTTCACGCCTCCGCAGACGCCAGCAACTCCGCCAGGCGTGCCGGTTCCCTACCCGACGTTCGGCATGGACGACGACACCGACAACGGCACCAGCACTGTCAAGATCGGCGGGACAACCGTCACCCAGAAGAACAAATCCTACTACACCAAATGCACGGGCAATGAGGCGGGTTGCGCCCCGAAGAAAAACATCATCACCTCGGTCAATCGCGGCAAGGAATATGCTCACGCATGGTCGGGGAACGTCAAGATGGATGGAGAGCCGATAAGTCGTTTTTCAGACATCTCGAGCAACGATCACTCTTCGCCGAATGCAGGAGGCCCACCCTATCCGAAGATCGGCCGCATGACGATGACGCCGGACAACTGTGCTAAGATTCTCGCCGACTTTAAGCTTTCCATTCACAAGCACAGGGACAGCACCTGTAAAGAGACCGAAAACTCGGAACATTTTATGGAGAATCAATTTCTGCAGGAGGAGAGCGCGCGAGGCGGAATTGGCGGAACATTCGACCAGTTCAAAAATTATAATGAAGGCGATGCACCGTGCATCTGCATGGACGCCTATAAGAAAAAGAAAGGCGTCGAGAAGAAAAATTGGCCAACCGAGGGCACGGACCATCATGCTAAGTCGGCTGACGTACGGGCGTTCATAAAGGATTGCAAATCGACACCGACAATTGGAAAGGCGCTTCGGGCATGCTGCGAAGCCGTAGTCGACAACCATGGTCCGACCACGGGACTGCGGCAAGGCGATAAGAACGATCAGGACAAAGCAGAGCAGATCATGCACTGCCTGGAAACGGTTTTCATTGAGCATCTCGTTGAGAAGATCAACGAACGGCGGGCCGAAGAGGGGAAACGGGGTACCACGGCGGAAACAGTCCGTGAGATGAAGATCGGCCGCGAAGTTAATCCGACCGTGGGCAAGATGTGGTAGTAGCGACAACAAGTGAAGTGCGAAAATGTAATGGCAAGATTAGATCCTGAAGACGTTCGCGCCGAAACGGTTCAAGCCTGGATCATCGATGATCAGTACATTCGCGTCATGTGCCAGCTTACAAATAGTGCCATGTCGTCAGCGCAGGCGCGAGTTTACGAGATCCGACTCGGCCGACCGGATCAAAGCCGGATGATTTTTCATTATGATGATCTCATGCCGTCTTTCTGGTCTGACAATGGTCCGTTCTGGATGGCGCTCGAGTCCGGCTCGCGAGTGCATTCTAGTCTCGGTCAACTAGACGACGTGACGGGGGGCAAGAGCGGTACAGAAGTGTCGCTCAGACGCTTATGGGGATTAGGCAAGGACTTGGTTCTGGCAGTTGGCAAAGGCGGCACCTATCGATTCGATGGACAGATGTGGAACTCGGAGAAGCTGCCTACTCCCCACATCCTCTTAGATGTTCACGGTTCGGCGCCGGATCGAATCTTTGCCGTCGGAAATCGAGGTGTGCTGGTCGAGTTTGACGGTCAGAAATGGGCCGCCCACGATACCGCCCTGCACAACCGGCTGCACGCGGTCTGCGCAGGCAGCGACGGTGCAATCTATGCAGGCGGCGACGACGGGACCTGCTTCCGGCTTAGTGGCGAGGAGCGCACCGACTACGCTGCGGGGGAGTCAACTTTTTACAGCATATGTGAATTCCAGGGGAAGCGCTATTGGGGCGATGACGAGTACGGCGTGTTCCTTCAACAAGGCAACGGACTCATCCCATTCAAGGAAATAGAATTCGCTTACTACATGACCTCCAGCGACAATTATATGGTTGTTACAAGCGGCAGTGAGATGTTCCTTTTTGATGGCACTAATTGGCAAAAATATGAGTACCGACATGATGGAGCGGATTGGAGGTTCTACTTAGTTTGAAGTGACGCATTCATCGCTATGAAGGTCCTCACTTTTTCTAAATCTAGTTCGTTTACCGGTATTGCCTGCTTGGCTTCTAGCATCCGCACCACAAAAAGCTCGCCGGCTTCAGGAAATTCCTGGTAGAGGGCGGCGGCTATCTTCCTCCCCTCCTCACCCGATACTCTTAGCCCGTCCAAATGGGCTTCCAGCCTCGCTACCAACCTAGCGAGCCGCTCTTCATCCATGTCAGGATTTTCGGCCGGATGCAGTAGATGGTGGTCATAGACGGTCCACAAAAAAGCAGCCATCTCGGCATGCTGTCGGACAATTTCGGGCAGGACCGGCGCTTTCATCAGTTCAAATTCACCGAACCGCCACGAATGCGGTTTGCAGCACTCGCGTGGCTGACAAGATACGTGCCGCGGATGGTGATGCGGCCGTCCTTCTCCATGATGATGGTCGCCTTGCCGCAGCGCAGTTCGATCCGCTCGTCCGCAGTGATGCGGACGCTTTGGCCGTCTCGTACCACCTGCGGCGAGGTAGATTTGCGCGACGGTTCCACGATGCGGCCCAAAATCAGCGGCCGTCCCGGATCGCCCTGCTGAAACAAGAGCGCCACTTCTGCGCCGATCATTTCCGAGCTAAGCTCAACGAGGCTGAGCGCCGGAATGGCAGTCTCCTTCGGATTGCCGAGAAAAACCACCAGCGGCCCGTCCTCGCCAAAGCCGAGGAAGACGCCGATCACCACCCCTTCTATGCGCTCTAAGATCTTTGTCATATCAAGCCCTCCGCTCAATTCTGTTTTATTTCCGAGCCTTTCATCGTGATGTCGCTTGACGCTTTCATGTTGATCTTTCCCGAAGCTCTGACGGATATGTCCTTGCCCTCGATCGAAATCGTGCCATCCTTTTTCATTGCGATTGCCGCCGAGCCGCACTTTATCACGATCGAATCGCCGGCTTCGATCAGCAAATCTTTGCCGATTTTGATGACCCCGTCCTCGCCTACCTCAACCGCGCTGCCTTTGGCTATCTTGAGCGCCCGGGAACCACCGACTTCGGTCGCATCGTCCTCAGCAATCTTGGCCGATCGCCCAGCCCCAATATCGGTGCCTTGATCCTTCGCGATCTTGATCGTCTGGCCGGCGCCTATTTGGACGCTCTGGGCAGCAGCGATCTTCCAGCTGTCCGCTGCCCCGATGTCGTGGCTCTGCGCCGAACCTACGGTGACCGCCCGCGTCGCACCGATGGTGTTCGTCTGCGCCGCGCCCACGGTTCTGGTCTCGGTGGCACCCACGGAGTCGACACGCGCCGCACCCACGGTGATGGTCTGGATGATCGCCACCGTCTGGGTGTGATTGGCGCCAATCGTTTCGGTAGAGTTGGATCCAATATTGATCGTCTCGTTCGAACCGACGGTTAGCGAGCGGTTCACACCTACCGTCTCGGTGTCGTTGTTGCCAATATTCGTTGTCTGGTCGACGCCGACTTTGACCGTCTTGTTGTTGCCGACGTCCTCGTCGAGATTGTGGCCGACGGAGTGTTTGGCGTCGTGGTCGATGCGGTCGGACTGATCGTGCTGAACCAGCTTGTTACGGTCGTGCTTGATCAGAAGGTGATGGTCTTTCTGCGCCTGGAAGTTGACCAGCTCGGAGCCGGCCTTGTCCTCGAACATCAGCTCGTTGTAGCCACCGCCACCTTTCGATGAATCGGATTTCCAGCCGGATTGCGTAGCGTTACCGGGCAGACCGTAAGGCGGCATCTGCGCGGCGTTGTAGACCCTGCCGGTAATGATCGGAAGGTCCGGATCTCCTTCGATGAAGTCGACGATGACCTCCTGCCCGATGCGCGGTATCTGAATAAAACCCCAGCCGCTCCCGGCCCAGGTCTGCGAAACCCGCACGAAGCAGGAACTGTTCTGGTCCTTCTTGCCCAACCGGTCCCAATGAAACTGGACCTTCACCCGCGCATACTTGTCGGTGAATATCTCCTCGCCGGACGGACCGACCACCGTCGCCGTCTGGGGACCGCGCATGATCGGCCGTGTCGTGACCCGCGGCGGACGATAGGGCAGGGCCGTGGGTGCCACGCCAAGGACCACCTTGAAGTTCTCGCTGTCGACGTCGGCATGGGGTCTGTAGCCAGGGTCAAAGAGCCTGTATTCGGCACTGACCACCAGATACTCCTGGTTCTGGTCCTCGCGCGGAAAGCCGTCCAGCTTGAACGTGCAGCCTGAGTACAGGCCGCGCACTGTTCCAACCGCGGCGATGCGCTGGTGCACCGCCTGGATTTCCTCGCGCCGGATCGCCGCCAGGCTGTCGCCGCGGCCCACTTCCAGATGCGCGCCGGGTTGCCGATAATTCTCCCCCGCGGCCAACTTGTGACTGAACGGCTGGGCCGACTTGGCCATCAGGTCGGCGCCCGGTTTCTTGAAATCATAATCGGTATGGACATAGGAGCCCGGCCGCACCGAGCTGCCCGGGATCCATTCGGTGATATATTCGATATCACGCCGAGAGCCCTGCCCCTCAAAGTGGTAAGCCACTTTTTCATAGCCCGGCGCTGGCTTCAGCTTGCTCATCGCATCGGCGAGCACAAGGGTGTGCTTGCCCTCGCCATGCTCGAAGAAATACAGGATGCCTTCGTGCTCGAGCAGCCGCTGCACGAAGTCGAGATCGGTCTCGTCGTACTGGACGCAGTACTCGCGCGGCGGATAGGACCCTTGCAGGCGCTTCTCGTATCTTGCCGTGCTGTATTTGGAAAATACCTCTTCAACGATTTCGATGACGCTCATGTTCTGAAAAATGCGGCAGTCCGTCGTATTGCCGAGAAACCAGAGCCATGGCCGGACGACTGCTTCGTAGTAGGCCAGCCGGTCCTCGATCCGGGTAAGGCGAAAGTCCGACACGATGCCGCTGAACCAGCGCTGGGGGTCGGCTTCACCTTCGATGGAGACGGGGCCACCCAGCATCTTCAGCGGATCGATATCGGGGCTGGGGCTTACGAACCCGACCGTATAGGCCAGACAACGACTAATCTCATCGCGCCCGACGAGATGTGTGAAGGTCAGCAGCTCAGCGCCAACTGGCGTTTGCACCACCGTGGCGCGTTGTTCACTCGGCATGGGTCGTGCCCCTCCTGGGCCGGCAGCCAGCGCGGCGGATTTGAGGATCCTGTTCAGGAACTCGAAATCACATCAGACCTCGATGGTTGCCAGTCCATGTCAAGCGTACCACAAGTTTGTTGTGCTGGCCAAAGCGGACCATCAAAGGTTGGCCTAGTCTGCAGAGTCGGGAGTTCGCTCTTTGCGTTGCGCCACGTGATGCGAATTTGGGGTTAGCCACTCTAAAAACATGGAGTATCGTGTCGGCAAGGCCGCCAGCGATCACACAGGCGATTTTCGCATGTTAATCAGTCTGCAGATCAGCAATGTCGATGCCCTGCCCACTGGCGTGGCGCCTGGCTACCGATCGCGTAATCGCAGCTTCAAAATCGGCCGCGAACATTGCGACTGGATCTTGCCTGATCCTGACAAGTTCATCTCAGGCCGGCATTGCCAAATCCGATACGAGGCAGGCGCGTTTTGGCTGCACGACATTTCGCGCAATGGCACTTTCATCAATGGATCGAGCCAACGCGTCACCGGTCCGCGCCGGCTAGACCACGGCGACAGGCTCCTGGTCGGCCGCTACGTCATCTTTGTATCGATTGACGACGAGCATGCGACGCCAAGTCATCCGGAGGCCGACCGAGGTTCGACGCAACGACACATGCCGGTCGCGGGCGATCGGCTGCTTGATCCCGGAGGCGAGCCTCTTTTCAGTTCGGCAGAGCGATGGCTCGGGCAAGCATCGCCATCGACATCATCACTGCCTAGGGCCGTCCCCTCCACGACAGACGAGGTGCTGCGGGAAATTGCAATCGGCGCAGGCATCTCGCCGGAACTGTTTCAATTGCGTGATCCGCATGAAGTCGCTGCCGAAATCGGCGCAGTGGTTCGCACGGTGGTCGAGCAACTGGCCATGCTGCTGAAGGCACGTGCGGCTGCAAAGACATTGGCCAAGAGCCCACACCGAACGATGATAAGCTCCGCTGAAAACAATCCCCTCAAATTTGTCCCGGGGACCGACGACATACTCGAAATCATGTTCGCACGGCGCAGGGCCGGCTATCTCGATGCCAGGCGCAGCGTCGAGGACGCGTTCCGCGATCTCAAGGCGCACGAATTTGCCACCTATGCCGCCATGCAAGCAGCGCTCTCGCGACTGCTTGACGACCTGTCTCCGGAAGCGATCGGCAAAAAGCTCCCGCCGACATCGTTTACCTCGAAGAAGGCCCAAGCATGGGACGCTTTTGTCGGGACGTGGAGGAGCATGGAGGAAGCACACGAAAACGGCATGCTGGATATATTCTTGGCCTATTTCAGCGAGGCGTATGCCAAAGCCGACAAGCACAAATAGACCTGCGCAACATACTGCGCCGCTGTAGCTGACGAAGAAAAGAGCGTCGGCGCACCGCATCATGTTCCAATCGACAACATCTGGGACTACGATCACATACGACAGTTCGCCAAGCGGGTAAGCCTGATTGACCTGGGGGTCTGCGGCAAATGTCACATTGCGGCGCCATACTTTCTTGTAGCTCCGGACCGCCTTGCCGGAAGGACCATTGCCTGCCCTATCAAGCCAGGAAAGATCTGGCGCCTCTCGCACGTGAGCGCGGACACTGCACGGCAGCGGCACATCGGCGATGAGCTCGAAGGACGATCCTTTCGGCCCGGTCGGCAAGACCGTCATCCGCACCAATCCACGACGCGGGCAGAATGCGAAACCAGCCGCAAACGAACCGATTGCGAAGATCGTCGCGCCCTCGGATGTCAAGGAATCGACAGTTTTCGATCCTGACATAGGTCGGCATATGCCGCCGGACTGGACATCCGGAACCATTCTTTATCAGGGAGCATCGTCCGGTGCAGCGGCCAGAGCCGAGGCGGCCGGGTCAAGGCCGACCATTCAGCAGGAGGTGCTGCTTGGCGCCGCAGACACGGTAAAATATTCGACGGCAAATCCAATCCTCGCTGCGTCAGCGCCGTTGCTCGTCCTGTTCGGGCATCTCAGGCTCGTGCCGGTCGAAAGACAGGCGGCGCCATTGGCCGAACATATCGCCGATGCGATCGAGAGGTTCGACTGGACGCTGGAGAAGTCAGGGGTTCCCGAAGAGGATGCGCGGATCGCGAAGTTTGCCCTTTGTGAAACGGCCGACGATCTTGTGGGCAACCTACCTTGGGCCGGCGAGGACACCTGGGCACAGCACAGTATGCTGTCGCGGTTCTTTCACATCGAGCCCACCGGCGCCGGCTTTTACGAAGCACTGAACAAGGTGCTGGCCAATCCTGAGCCACACTTCGACCTGCTCGAGCTGATGCATGTGTGCCTATCCCTGGGATTTGAGGGCCAGTATCGTGGCCTGGCGCGCGACGATACCAGTCTCGAACGTGTGCGGCGCGACGTCTACGAGACGCTTCGCTACTTCAGGGCCCGTGCCGGAGAGGACATCTCCCCCCGCTGGCAAGGCATGGCCGCTATGATGGTGCCGTCTTCGACCCGCCTGCCGCTCTGGGGTGTTGCTGCAGCGGCGTCAGCCCTGCTGACGGCCGCGTTCTTCACGCTGCGGGCGTTCATGACCGATGAAGGCGATGCTGCAGCCAGACAATTGCTGGCGCTCAATCCCTCGACGCCTGTGACGATCGAGCGCGCCAGTGTGATACCCCCACTTGCCAAACCGGTGACAGCCGCCTCGCCTGCCGTGACCGGCCAGATCGACCGCATCCGCTCAGCACTGTCCACGCAAGTGGAGCGCGGCGGGATGACCATCGGCACAAAAGGCGACTTCATTGTAGTAGAGATCAACAATCAATTATTGTTTCAGCCCGGCAAGTCCGAAGTGAAGCCCGAGTTTCTGCCACTGGCCGCACAGATTGCCGCAGCCCTCGAGCACGAGCCAGGGCCAATCACGATCGTTGGCCACACGGATAATGTGAAACCACGGAAATCAAGCACGTTCAAATCGAACTTTGACCTTTCGGTCGCCCGCGCGAAGGCTGTTGAAACAATGATCGCCGCGAAGCTTAGCGATCCCTCGCGAGTAATGGCCCAAGGCAAGGGCGAAGACGAGCCAATTGCCGACAATGCGACGTCCGAGGGCCGCGCCAAGAACCGCCGTGTCGACGTGATGATCCCCAAGGAGGAAACGCTGTGAACACCGCCGGTGGGAAACACCAATGATGCGTTGGCTGCCACGGATATTCAGCACGGCCGCGTTGGGCGGTTTTGCGGCGGCGATCTGGTTTGCTGGACCTTTGATCCGCTTCGCCGATATCCGGCCGCTGGGACCTGTTTGGTTGCGCGCGACAATCATCGGCACGATCGTGGCGGCCGCGGCCCTCGTTTACGGAGTGCGCGTCTGGCAGGTGAGAAAGGCGGAAAAAGCGCTCGAGACCGCCGTTGCCCGCAACGACGGGGGCAATGACGATTCACCGGTGCTCGAGGCACGCATGAGTGAGGCCATAGCAGCACTCAAGCGCTCGAGCGGCAAGCGCAATTTCCTTTACGGCATTCCCTGGTACATCGTCATTGGCCCGCCGGGCGCCGGCAAGACGACGGCACTGGTCAATTCGGGTCTGAATTTTCCGCTTGCCGGTTCAGGAGACGCCCAGCCGGTGGCCGGTGTTGGCGGCACCCGCTCCTGTGACTGGTGGTTTACCGAAAAGGCTGTGCTGATCGACACGGCGGGACGCTACACCACGCAGGATTCCAATGCTGGAAGCGACAGCAAGAGCTGGCTTGCGTTTTTGTCACTGCTCAAGAAACACCGCACCAGACAACCGATCAACGGGGTTATCCTGGCCATCAGCCTTGCCGATCTCATCAGCCTCGATGACCAGCAGCTTGACGCCCATGTCGTTGAAATACGCAGTCGCCTGAGGGAGATCCACGAGACGCTGAAAGTCCAGTTTCCGGTGTACCTGCTTTTCACCAAGGCCGATCTTGTTGCCGGCTTCATGGATTATTTCGGCAGTTTCGAGGAGCCGCGCAGGCGCAAGGTCTGGGGCGCGACATTCCATACCACAGACCGCAACAAGAACATGGCCGGTGAGGCTTCGGCCGAATTCGATGCACTGGCGAAGCGCTTGGCGGACGAGATGCCTGATCGCCTGCAGGAAGAGCCTGATCCGGTCTCGCGCATATCGATTTTTGGCTTTCCGGCCCAGTTTTACGCGCTGAAGGGCCGAATTGCAAATTTCGTGACCAGCCTGTTCGATCCGGTCCGCAGCCAGGTGAACGTCAGCTTGCGTGGGCTCTACTTCTCGTCGGGGACCCAAGAGGGAACGCCTATCGATCAGGTGTTGGGCGCAATTGGCCGCAGTTTCGGCAACAATTCCCGCCCCCACCTGTCCGGGACCGGCAAGAGTTTCTTTTTGCACGATCTCCTGACTGATGTCATTTTCGCCGAATCCGGGTGGGTTTCCTATGACCCAGCGACCGAGAGGCGGGCAGCGGCCCTCAGATATGGCGGCTTTGGCATCATAGCCTTGATCACTGCAGCGGCCCTTGGCGCGCTCGGGATGAGCTTCATGGCCAACCGCTCGCTGATCGCCTCCACGACGCAGGCGATCAGCCAATATCGCGAGACAGCCGACGCCCTGCTCAAAAGCACGACGGTCACCGATGTCGACCTTGAAAACGTCATCGGCCCGCTCGACCAGTTGCGCAACATGCCGGCCGGTTTCGAAACCAGTGACTTACCGACACCGATCGAGGAAACGGTCGGCCTTAGCCAGCGGGAAAGGCTTCTTTCGGCATCGACAACAGCCTACCGGCAAGCACTGGAACGAATGTTGCGGTCGCGTCTGCTTGTTCAGGCCGAGCGGACCGTCCAGGCGACGATGGCTGAGCCCGCCGCGCTCTACGAACCGCTCAAGATCTACCTGATGCTTGGCGGCAAAGCACCCAAGGTCGATGACGCATTGATCATCTCCTGGATGAAGCAGGATTGGGAACAGAACCGGTATCCAGGCGAGAGCAACCGCGAAGGACGCGCGCAGCTCGAAAAGCACCTGCGCGCCATGCTTGCGTTGGACGATGCCTATGATCCGGTTTTCGAACTCAACCAGCCGCTTGTGGAAGCCGCCCAACGTTCACTCGGGCGCATGAGCCTTACCGATCGTGCGTCCGCATTGATCAAGTCGGCGGTGTACGCGGCTGCGCTGGACGATTTTTCTGTTTCGCAAAAAGGCGGGCCGGAAGCGCAGCTTGTGTTCGAGCGCGTCGATGGCGGCGATCTGTCGAAGCTCCGTGTTCCCGGTCTCTACACCCATGCCGGATTCAACAACTTTTATCTCGGACAGCTTTCGCGCATTGCGCAGACACTCGTCGACGACCAGTGGGTCCTGGGCGGTGGCGGCGAGCAAGGCGGGATCGATCAGGAGTTGCTCAAGCTCGGCCCCGAACTTCTCGATCGCTACGGCAAGGAGTTCGCAGCCGCGTGGAACAGCGTTCTCGATGGTTTGAAATTCAAAGCCATGCTGAACGACAAGCCGCACTATGTCGCGCTTTCCGCCGTTGCCTCACCAAGCTCGCCGATCGAACAGCTTTTTGCCGCGATTGCCGAGGAAACAGCCTTGGCGCGCGACCCTGTCTCCGGTGAAGACTCGGGCAATGGGACGCAAGCCGGCACCGTCATGCGCCAGTCCCAGGACGCTGCGGACATGGCCAAGGGCCTGGCTCGCATCGGCATTCAAATTAGCTCCGCAAAGTCGCAAAGCCGTGCCGGTATGGGGTCGGCGAAATTTCAAACCCAGAGCCCTGGGGCAAACATCGAAGCGCAGTTCAGGTCCTTCCAAGCTCTGGTAAGCGGGCCTTTTGGACACCGACCGATCGATGCGCTGACCCAGAATTTTCGCGACATCCAACAGAGCCTGCAACTGGCAACCGAGGTCCCCTCGCAGACGGAACGTGTCAACGCCAACCTTCAGCTGCAGATAGCCACCCTTCGCGCCAATGCATCGCGTCTGCCCAAGCAACTCGGCAGAATGGTCAACGCAACTGCAGACGAATTTGAGGGCAACGCGGCTGAAATTTCGTTGACGAATCTGAACGAGATGCTCGACCAGGCCGTCACGCAGCCCTGCGAGGAGGCGGTCAACGGCCGCTACCCGTTTGCCGGCGATGGTACCGAGGATATTGCGATGGCGGACTTTGCCAAGTTGTTCTCTCCGGGCGGCCTGATGGATCGGTTTTTCGCACAAAACCTTGCTTCCTTGATCGACATGAGCGGCCAGGACTGGAGCTGGAAACAGAATGCGCGCTTTGGGCGCGACCTGTCGAAGTCGACGCTGAAAAACTTTCAGGTGGCTGCGGAAATCCGCAACGCCTTTTTCCCCTCGGGCGGATCAATGCCCTCGGTCAACCTGACCTTTACTCCGTTCTCGCTGAATGGCGATGCAGATGCTGCGGTGCTCGACGTCGATGGCCAGATCGTCCAGAGCAACCAGGCGGGTAACACGCCAAGCACGGTGTCCTGGCCGAGCGGCGCGGCCTCGGCGTCCGCCAGTCTGAGACTGATACCGGAAATGCCGGGCCGCGAATCCGTTATCAGCTTCGACGGGCCGTGGTCGCTGAAGCGGTTGCTGGACAAGGCGACGATCACCAGCAAAGACGGCACTATTGAGGCGCGCTTCGTGATCGGTGGACGCGACGTCAGCTATACGATCCAGACCGGTCCCGGACCCAGCCCCTTCTTCCTTCCCGCACTTTCAGCATTCAGCTGTCCGAAGGCGTTTTGAGAGGACTTGAACCTCGCCGAGGGCAAGTAGGATCGCGAAATCTAGTCGATCTAAGGGTTGTCTTGCATCAATGAGCGGCATCAGCGAACGCCTGGTTGATGTGCGCATCCAAACCATCGCCCTGCCGAACGGTGCCTTCCCCATCCGGGCAAGAACCGCCTCGCCAGGGCCCCAGGAGCGGCGTTCGTCCGAAGGACCGTAGGCGTGCTACTTGGCGGGCAGCAAAACGGATTTCCCATAAGTCTCGAGCACTGCTGCAACTTCATCGAACATGCTCGATAAGGATCGGGTCTCCTTTGGCAGAAGTTGAAAGTCAGCTCTCTTAAAGAGAGCGAGGCACATCTCGCTGGAATCGTGTCGCGATTGGTAGGCCAATCCATCCGGCTGATCTCGATGCGCCCACAGCGCATCAGGCCAAAGGCCGCAAGGCTCATAGGGGCCCGTCGAAATCGCATTGTCAGTGCCCATGGTTTGAAGGCCCGGCCCATACAGGCGCGCAACCCGCAAGGGCCGGTCCGCGACCAACCCCGATGCCGAACGCTCCACTATATCCGCCATGCCGACCATGAGGCGTTGCGGATTGCGTAGCAGTGTTTCGGCCAACGCCCCGCGAAGCGTCAGCCCGGCATAAAGGACCCCGAACCGTCCGCCCGCGCTGTCAAAACGGCTCGTCGGTGGCACGCCCCGTCCCGGTCCGAAAAAAATCGGGTCGAGCCAAGATCGGTGAATACGGTGCAACACCTGACCGGCTTCTATTTTGTCAATAGGAAGCGAGATATCGTCAAGCCAATCGGGAGGAGGAGGCGCCAGGCCGGGTGGACCGCGGCGCGCGGCCCGATCCACGGAAATCATGCAAACCCATCCACAACCTCACTGCGTAGAATGCGCAGAACTGAATCCGCCTCGCCGGCCCTCAACGCCTCAAGTGGCGTGCGCCCTCCGAGCACCGAGTCGGGGGCGAGCAAGAAGTCCAGCGCCATCCACGATCCGGCTGAAGTGTAGGCCCGCACAACGTCCGCGATGCCGGCGACCACATCCGTTTCGTCAAATTGGCAAGCAGGATAGTGCCAGTCGCTCCCCTGCCGAACGGCAAGCAACGAGCCGGCCCGCCGGCGCTTGTCCACTGCCTGACGCGAGATGCCGAGCAGCCGTCCGGCATCCTCGGCCGACAGGGTGCCGCCCGCACGCTCAATCAGGATTTTGCGGTGTTCGACGTTTCTTGCCAGGGCCGGGACGAGTGGATCGAGTTCTATGACGGCTGACCCGATGACGTCCGACTGGCTGAGAAGCCGGGCGAGCGAACCGGCATCGGTCGGGGCCGACAATGCGTCGGAGAGAACCTTTGGTGAGGCAGTGGCTGCAATGCGCTCAAGCGCCGATGTGGCGCGTCGAAGAAACACTGCCTGCAGACTATCAGACCCGATAATATTTGTGTTTGGCGCTGTTCGAGCCATGCTGATCTCACTGGTTGACATCAGGAATATATAGAAACGATGTTGCCTGCGTCAACCAGCCGGATGTCACGGCGAGGTTCCAGCTCATCTCACAACCAACCAAGCAGCGGTCAGTACCCCGGAATGTGCGGAAAGACGTCATATGATCTCGCCATTATCGGCGCCCCAGAAGACCACCTGGATGCCACTACTAGGAGCCGACTTCTTCCAGGACCCGAGTGAGCAGCGTGCCCACCCAGCGCGCATTGCCGACGCACTTCAAACAGGAGGGTCGATAATAGCCGTTATCGATCCGCTTAGGGACCGGCAAGCCGTGCCAGATGGGAAGATCGCAGCATGCGTAGTTGAGCCGGCAACTGAGCGCTGCCGCTCCCTCAAATCATCTCTTGAGCTCCTTCTCGTGGTGACCCGCCACAACAGTCAGGCGCTCAAAGCTAGATTTCGATATTTTAATATTCGAGCCTGTGGCAAAGTGGCGCCAGCGAGCGCCTGAGAGTGCGCTGCAGAGGACGCTTCGAGAAGCGCTTGGTGGCAAGTTGAGCGATGTCGCCCTTTCCTTTGAAAGCTTCGGCGTGAGCCACAATGGCTGTGTCCGTGAGCACAATGAAGACAACTATCTGGTCGAGCCGCGAACCGGCCTGTGGGTGGTGGCCGACGGAATGGGTGGGCATGAAGCCGGAGAGGTTGCTTCAGCCAGCATCGTCGATCATCTGGCCACGATCGGCATTGCCAGTTCCGCCCCGGATCTTCGTGCACGCTTCGAGGACAGGCTGAGCCGTGCCAACGCCGAGATCCGCAGGATCTCCGAGTCCCGCGGCATAACCATCGGCTCCACCGTTGCCGCCCTGTTGGCGATGGATGGGCGATTTGCCTGCTTGTGGGCGGGCGACAGCCGGGTCTATCTGATCCGCAACGGCTCGATCTCACAGATCTCGAAGGACCACACCGAAGTTCAGGAACTTCTCGACCGCGGCATGATCAGCGCAGCCGAGGCGCTCACCTGGCCGCGCCGCAATGTCATCACGCATGCGGTAGGCGTCAGCGACGAAATCGTCATCGATTTCCAGCAAGGCGAAATCATGGCGGGAGACATCTTTGTGTTGTGCACCGATGGGCTGACGACGCATCTGACCGATGCCGAGATTGGCGCCACGGTTGTGACTGCGACACCTCAGGCGGCCTGTGAGGCTCTGCTGAAAGCGGTGCTGGAGCGAGGCGGGACAGACAATGTCACGATTGTGCTGGTAAGATTCGCCAACAAAGGCAATGGACACCCACCTTACCCTGATCTGTCCAGAGCGGAGGGTTGAGGCTGATGAGCGCCGACGACAAGACGCGAATATCGCCGCAGCTGGCCAACACCGCCGTCGGCACGCAGCTCAGCGGCATCTACGAACTTGACGAGCGGATCGCATTCGGCGGCATGGGTGAGGTCTACCGCGGGCACAACATCCAGACCGGCGACCATGTCGCGATCAAGATCGTACTGCCGGAATTTGCCCGCGACCCGACGATCTTGTCCTTGTTCCGCAAGGAAGCGTCGATCCTCAATCACCTCTCGCATGATGCTGTCGTGAGATATCACGTCTTCACCATCGACCCCGGAATCGGTCGCCCTTACCTTGCGATGGAATTTGTCGACGGCCAGTCGCTTTACGACATCATCCGGCGTGGCCCGATGCCGACTGAAGAGGTGCGCAAGCTCTGCCATCGCCTCACGTCAGGTCTGAGCGCCGTCCATGAAGCGGGAGCAATTCACCGCGACCTCTCTCCGGACAACATCATCTTGCCAGGCGGGCGGGTTGACCGCGCCAAGATCATCGATTTCGGTATCGCGCGATCGGCGACCGTCGGCGGTGAGACCCTGATCGG
This sequence comes from Mesorhizobium sp. WSM4828, assembly GCF_055811175.1. Lineage (NCBI taxonomy): Bacteria > Pseudomonadati > Pseudomonadota > Alphaproteobacteria > Hyphomicrobiales > Phyllobacteriaceae > Mesorhizobium > Mesorhizobium sp. WSM4828. Next base: position 69,404 of record NZ_JBVVQK010000020.1, read on the forward strand.
CGGAAAATTCGCGGGAAAGTACAACTACGTTTCCCCCGAACAGCTTGGGCTATACAGCGGCGATGTCAGCGAGCAGTCCGACATCTACAGCCTGGGGCTGGTGCTGGTTGCCGCCCTGCGCGGCAAGCCGATCGACATGAGCGGGTCCCAATTCGAGATCATCGAAAAGCGCCGGACCGTGCCCGACCTGTCCGACATCGACGACGCTCTTCGCGGCATCGTTGAAGCCATGCTGCAGCCGGATCCGCGAGACCGCCCGGTGAGCATGGCGGAAATCGCCAGGATGACGCGTGACGAGGACGACGGGACAACGCCGCCGACGTTCACCCCAAACCGCGACAGGCCGAGTCTGCCACGAGCGGGGCAAACGCTTGCGCCCGATCCGAAGGCCCCGTCCCCCCCATCCAACGTCTTGGGCCATGACGCGCCGTTGGCAGGCTCGGGCGGGCAGCGCTTTGTCCCGCATGTCCGGCCAGCGCTGTTGTCCGAACCGCGGGCCTCACCGGTCGCCGCGCGGCCACGTGCGGTCGTGGGCGCTGTTCCTGGAAAATCCACAAAGACGCGGACCATCGCAATCTCTGCCTTCGCTACATTGGCTCTCGCCTCAGTTGCGGGCCTTTATTTCAGCGGCTTTACAACGCCCACCGCGCCGAGCGCCAGTAAGACCTCGCTTTCCGCGCCAGAGCCACTACAGCCTGCACCACAAGCAACAATGCCTGTCCCCGAAGCATCAACGCCAGAGGCGGAGGCATCGAAGCCGCTGGCGACGGACAATGTTGCGGACACCCCTGAGCCGCCACAGGAAGTTCCAGCCCCAAAGCCGCAAACGGAGACCGCGTTAGCACCAGCCGAAAATCAGGCGGAGGCCGCCGCGGCTCGAACGCCACCGCCGGCAGCGTCGCCCAAGATGCTCCCGAAACCCGAGGAAACGTCGACGCCGTCAGCAAGTGCGGCGCAACCACCGGCCGAAAACGCCACGCCATCAACCGAAACGCCCTCGCCACCTGCCAAGCTTGCTCCTGCCCTCCCGCCGGTCGAAAAAGCTCCGACGCCGCCCGAACCAGACGCCGCGGCGAGCCAAAAGCCTGAACAGCAGGCAAGCCAGCAGGCAGAGGCGAAACCGGCCGAACCGGCTACAGACCAGGCAGATGCGACGAACGCAAAGGAAGAGCAGGCCGACCTCCCGCCGGCCAAACACCAGGCAAGCCGGCCGGCGAAGGCGATACCCGCAGCGCCCGTTTCCAAGCCGGCTGCACGCCAGGCGGATGCGACGAGGGCAAAGGAGCAGCAGGCCGACCTGCCGGCGGTGAGAGAACCAGACCAGGCCGTGGTCGCCCTGAACCTGCCTAAGCCAGAAGTTGCCCCGGTAATCGACGATATAGCGCAGCGCGTCTCGTGGGTTCGCGACTTCAGTGGTGGCGACTGTTTCTACGCCGCAGTGACCTCGATAACCGACAAGACCGCTGCCATCGAAGGATTTGGAACCGCGGTTCAGCCCTTCGAGCAGATGCTGGCTGATTTCCAGGCAAAGTTCCACGTTGAGCCGGACATCAACGTGCGCCTCATTGAGCCGAGCCAGTGCGAAGTCACCAACTTCCTGCGCTTTCTGGGGCAGACTGCTGGCGAAAAGCCGCAGCTTGTTCTCGATCGAACATCGGTGCCGAACGGTACGCAGATCAGCGGTACGTTGGTGACGCGTGGCGGGCTCATTTCCAGCGTGCTGCTGATCGACCACAAAGGCATGATGTTCAACCTCGACGACCGCATGGTCGTGCAATCGGACAAGGCTACCTTCAGCATCCCGATCGGTCTCGGCGCCGCCGACAGGGCTGCAGGCAAGGCCGTGCCGCAGATCATCATGGTGATTACCGGGCCTCAGGATATCCAGGCGGCTGCGTTCTCCACGCCAGTGCCAGCCTCACGGCTGTTACCCAAAATTCTCGAGGAAATCGAGGCCAACGGATCCAAGTTCTCGGCCAGTGCCAAGTATTTCCGGCTCGGCGGGTAGCATGGGCGTCCGATGGAACTCCGTAGCTCGCGTTTGCCCCGCTCGTCTTCCGACCTGCCCTTAAAGCAGTGTGGTCGGCTTCGAACCTTGCTTGCCTCGAGGGGCCGGATGAGGCTTGCGGTCGTTTTGGCCGCCGCGTTGCTGGCCGTGCTCTCATGCAACGAAGCGCGCGCCGAATTCACGGTGTGCAATCAGACGCTCGACGTCGTCAACCTCGCCGTCGGCCAGGAGGTCGACAATGCCGACCAGACCGATGGCTGGTGGACCATCGGCGCAAATCAGTGCGTGAACGTCATCCGCGAGGAACTGACGAACCGCTACATCTACCTCTACGCCACTGATGTTTTCGGCCACGCCATCCTGACTGGATCGACCGAAATGTGCATTGAGCGGCGACGTTTCTCGATACGCGGCATCGACGAATGCTGGCAGCGCGGCCATATTGCCGCGCGATTTGTTGAAGTCGATACGCTTGAACAGGTGCGCTGGACGTTTTTCCTGACCGGAAGCAGTCCGTGACGCACGCTATCGACACCAGCTTCAAGGAGAAGAAGCAAGCACGCGCTGCCCTTCGCCGGCGCACATTTTGGCGCAGGCTTCTTGCCGGCTTCGCCACGGTTTTCCTGTGTTCGATTGCCGCCGGCTTCTACCTCACCGCAGACTATTGGTCGTTTGGCGACGAAGACGAGGAGCTGCATGCGGTCGAAGGAGCCGACGATGTGCCGGCTGATGCCTCTGTTTATGTACCTGCCATTATCGGCCTGGCGGGGGACCCGATGTGGATCACGCTCGCACCCGATTCCGGCGCTGCAACGAAAGGCCGCGTTGTTCCGCGTCCGGCCGAACTCGACCAAGCAGGGGTTTCGCCACAGATCGAGATTTTGTCCGACGTCATGCTCAGCGCCAGCGAGAAATTCATGACGACCATACCGTCGACGCAGGAGGATTTTGCATTTTTCCAGGCGCAACGAAAGACGGCTCCCGCAGCCTCTAGCGATCTGCAGAACAATCTTCAGCCATTTCCTGCCCCGGATGAGCCCGCGCCTGCGGCCGATCAATTGGCCGAAGCCGACGACCCGGAGGCCGGCTGGGGCGAAACAATCGATGCAGGCGACGCAGCTCTTCCCGCGTTCCACAAGACCCAGATCGAAAACAACACCAGCCTCGCAACTGTCACGAACGAATATCAGCGGTTTGAGGCGACGGAAGACACGTTTGTGAAGATCCTCAATGATCGCAGTCTGGATAGCGTTGCGCTCGATGCACATTTCTCCGCCGACGACGCCAAGCAGGCAGGCGAGGCGCTGAAGGCGCTCTTCGGCCGAGGCGGCCTGGAACCGGGCTATGTCGTGGCCATGCGTGGATACCGGCCGAACCGTCAGACGACAACGATGTCCCTCATGCAGGTGTCGATCTACGCCAAGAACGTCTTTGTCGGTACGCTGACGCGCAATGCCGCGGGCGTGTTCGTATCGGGCGTCGATCCTTGGGTACGTGAAGATCTGTTCAACTACTCGGGCGCGCCGGCGGAAGGCGCCCGCAAAAGGCAGTATCGCCTGCTCGACGCGATCTATTCGACCGCGGCACGCAACAGCGTTCCAACCGGCGTGATCGGCGAAGCCATAATGTATCTGTCGAGAGGACAGGATCTGGACGCCTTCGCAAGCGAGGACCAGCGTCTTGTGCTGATCTATTCGCAGACGCCGCGCGGCAAGGACGAAGGCGCCGGGCGCGTACTGTATGTTGGTGTCCAGGGCACGACAAAAAGCCTCGACTGTTTCGTCTTCCAGCAGGGCGATGGCCAGTTTGCATGCGTGACAGGCGACGATCAGGTCCGATCGCTGACGGTCACCAACGGCATGGTCACACCGGTCAACGGGGTCTTGACCTCGACCTTCGGGCCCCGCAAACATCCAATTCTAGGCACCGTTCGCATCCACAAGGGCGTCGACTGGGCGGCGCCGGTTGGCACGCCGATCGCAGCCGCCTTCGATGGCGAAATCAGCTTCCAGGGCGATGGGGGCGGCTACGGCAATCTGGTCAAGATTTCGCACGGAAGCGGGCGCGAGACGCGCTATGCGCATATGCAGAAATTTGCAATCGTGGGCGGTGTCGGCACCAAGGTGAAGGCAGGCGACATCATCGGTTACATCGGCACCACCGGACTTTCGACCGGACCACACCTGCATTTCGAACTCTACCAGAATGGCGCGGCGATCGACCCGCTGGGCACAGTTACCGCGGTCGCGTCGGATCTTTCCGCCGTGGAAACGCTAACCGATCGCATCGTCCATGTCGAAAGTGGCGGCAGTGCCCGTGCCAAGAACCCGAATTCTTCGGCGACCGGCGCCGGCCAGTTCATCACCAAAACCTGGATCCGGATGATGAATACATACCGCCCTGAACTGGCACGCACGCTCTCAACCGCCGACCTGCTTGCGCTGCGCTATGACGCCACGATCTCGCGCGAGATGGTTCGCAATCTGGCGCGAGAGGGCGAAGCCTATCTTCGGGCGCGCGGCCATCAGATCACAGCCGGTCGGCTCTATCTGTGCCATTTCCTCGGCATGGAGGGCGCGCATCAGGTGCTGTCGGCGTCGGGTTCGGCGCAACTGAGCGCCGTGCTCGGATCAGCCGTCATTCAGGCCAATCCCTTTCTCACCGGCAAGACCGCCAGCTATGTCGTGGACTGGGCCGAAAGGAAGATGGGTCGAAAGCTTAGCCCAGCCACGACCGCGGCGAACCAGCAGACGACGACCACCACTGAGGTCCGACAGACATCACCTGAGTTCGCAAAGTACAAACAGGTGATCACGGCGATGCTGAGTTCCGTTCAGAATGCGCTTTGAACCAGGGCATGGCGTCGGCAAGTCGCAGCGGCTTCGAAAGACGCAGACCGACTGGCGATTTCCCGACCAAGATGCTGCACTACGGCCGGTATGGTGGGCGGCGTGCTGCAGGACTGAGTGCAGGCGTTGAAACGACTGCCCTGCCCCCGCAATGCCGCTGTGGTTCGAAACTGCCGCGCAGTTTCCGGCGGCATGCGCCAGCGTTCCCTACTCGGTCTTTATGCGCATTTCCACACGGCGATTGACAGCATCGTACGGGTTGGGGCTGCGCGGATGCGCTTCGCCCAGGCCGATCGGGTTAATGCGGGCAGCTTCAATGCCGCTTGATGTCAGGAAGGACGTCACAGATTGCGCCCGTCGCTGGGAGAGCCGCTCATTGTAGTTTGCCGGTCCGGATGCGTCGGTGTAGCCTTCGACGACGAAGTGGAAACTGCTCAGCCGGTTGTCCTTCAGGGCCTTGGCAAACTCCGCAAGCTCGGCGCGCGCGGTCGCGTCGAGTTCGGCCGAATCGAGTCCGAAATTGATCAGCATGTCGAGACTGGATTTGTCGGCGGGTCCGTCTTTTGCCTTGGTCCTGCTCTTGCACTGCTCCTCGGTGCCGACACAAATTCCACGCGTCTTGCCAAGATCGGCCGCGCCGGCAAAAAACTTCACGATATCTTCTGATTTCTGGACGGGGTCGGCGTAAACATGGGTCGAGAAAACCATGACCGCCAACACCAAGGGTGAACTGGCCCACCGCATCGCGGTTACTCCTGTTGAGCATCCGATATTAACCAACCCTGAACATACCAAATTCCGAAGCAATTGTCTGCGGGAAATACCGAGCCGCGGCTGTGTCACCGGTCATCACCCCGCCGCAAGTTGAGACTTGACCCGCGCCGCGCTGCGGGCTTGAGTGCCGACAGGTTCTCGATGAAAGCGTGGCGTCATGGCCAACGGGCTCCGATTCAAAACGGCACGAGATCTTTTCATGGCTTGTCCTGCGGCTGCCCGGGACATGCGAACCCTTCCAACCGAACAGCGTCCGATCGAGTTTTGCCGCGGCCTCCTCGCCGGGCGCGTTCCCGAAGAGGCAATCACGTTTTGTGCCTACCTGCTGCCGGATCGGGCTGCGGTCTGGTGGGCTCATGAATGCCTTGGGCATTTGGGCGAGCTGCTCGATGAAACCGATCAAAGATTACTCGCACTCGTCAGCAACTGGGTCAGCGAACCGGGCAGCGCCCACAATCGCGCCGCGCTGGGCCAGGCTGCGGCAGTGCCGCCTACAACCCCGGGCGCCTGGATCGCGTTGGCCGCGGTACGGCGTAGCAATGGCCTTGGGACTGGCGGATCCGCCGGCCGCACAGCAGTGCCTCCGGCCTTACAGCCGTTGCCTGCCGCTCATGCCGTCAATGCCGGAGTTCTGGCAGGGCTCGCGCGTGTTGCACTCGCGGACCGTTTTGCCGTTCTATCGGCCTTTGTCGAAATGGGCTTACAGATGGCCGAGATCGAGGCGCTGCGCCAATCAGCCGACGCATACTAGCCTCGCATATTTTCTGTCAGGGCTGAAGGCGAGAGGGAACAACTGCCTGGCGCGAGAGTCCAAAGGACTCGGGATTGGCTGGACCTGCACAGGGCCGAGGGTGGAGCTCAGAGATGACGGTTGATCGAATTCTCATCCGCCGGTTAGCTACCGTTTTCCGCCTCTTCCTCTGCGTGGTGAGGGCGGCGTCAGGTGGATTTTGCGGGCCACCAGTCTCAGCCCTGGGAGATGAGGTCTAGCAATGTTGCTGTCCCTGCTCGCCGCGAGCTTGGTGTTCTCTGGGCAGCGTTGCCATGACGGGCACATTTGAAATTAATTCGATGTATTAAACCGTACGGAAGGCTCGTCAGCCAGTTCCTGCTCTCGCTGGTCAAGCGCCACTAGCAACGCGGCAAAGTGCTCCGGCATTTCTTGATCGACTTCCAACCCTGGCCGCTTGCGCAAAACCTGACGATTGCCTTCTGAACTGATCAATCGTCCGAAGGCTGTCCGTGCTCTTCGCGGTGGCGGCATCAGCTAGACCCACACTTTGTGCCGAAAGTAACATATCGAGGCGAAACTCGCTCATTCCCAAAGCGTTCCAACACAGCGAAACAATTCTTGGTAGAAATTCTGAGCGGAGTTGGTCACATCAGCCCCCGTTCTGATCGAATGAGCGCAGAGCCCCTCCTTCTTGGGATCAGGCATGAATGACGCAAAAGCGCACCACGAGGTCCCACTGGAGGCCACGATTGGTCCACTTCAATGAGTTCCTTGCTGCTGCCTGTGCGTTGCAGACGTGGTAACGTTAGACTGGGTGCTTACCGCTCTGACGAAGACCGGAGGAGACCAGGTCGCTCTTTGTCGACCCGATCAATTTCATCAAGCAAAGACTTGTGCTCATCCGGAAGCCCCTCTTCTACCGGAAGATTTAGCGCCTTGCGAAGGTAGTCGCGGATGGCTTCTGACGTGATCCACCGTCGCATGAGATCGGCGATAACCTTCTGTTTCTTTTCGTCGGACTCAACCATGGCCGGCCCTCCATGCGAGTAGGTCCGAACCTCCCGATGATCCGATTTGTTCCCTAGCTATCCTTTGGTGTCGAGCAGGACGGCCCTTCCACCATGTGTCGCCAGATCCATCAGAATTTCACATAGTTCGAGGTCCGTCTCCTCTGCGTGTGGGCACAGGGCACGGAGTGCCGCTACGGCCGTTCTAAGGGACACCACGTTGCCGTCCGACGCGGCCTTAACGGCTGCGGCAATAGCTTCAGGCGTAATGCCTCCCGGCGCAGTATCCATGATAGCCGACCCCTCGATGCCCTGAGGCATCTTGCCGGGAACTTGGGAGAGATCAACGGACGATTTCGTGTTGAATCGAAGGTCTGGCAGAAATTCTTTGAGCCGGTGATCGGATAACTCGCTCGCGTGGTGACCAGCTTGTATCCCTTCACATTTCGCCGGTGGGCACAGCCTTGCTATATACCCTTGGCAGTGTCCTCGATCAGTTCGGCTATTAAGGTGCGGACCCGTAGGTCGGACCTATCCCCTATGTTTCCCACATCTTTGGTCACCATCCCCGGCGAAGTACGGACACCGCCCCGCTCACCTTAACGTTGACCATAAAGGTTCTTCTAAGCGCCTTCTCCAATTCCCGCTTCCTGTAGATCTGGAAACGAATCGACGGGGTTAAAGCTTTGACCTGCCGGCGTGGCGCGGCGTCTATGTCGACAGCCACCTCGCCTGCCACGTCAGCCTTGGCCGCCTCCAGCGATGCAATCACGACGTCGTTTAGCCAAGCCTTTGCTTGCTCGCTGAAGTCCGCCATGGGGGCATCTCGCTTCCCCATCTCCGCGCCGCCGACGGGCTCCTCCTGCTGACGGCGAGCTTCCTTCCCGCGCTCAAGGGCTTCTTTAAACTTTGCCATCCCTGTTGCTCCGATTTGTCATCAGGCCACCCCCGTCAGATCGGCTATGGCGCCCTCCCATTCACTAGAACGCGCGTAGTCGGGGTACGTTGCGTTGGGGAGCCTTTGGGTTCGCCGCTATTCTCATCCGGCTCGCTCAGAAGTCTTCCACGGAAGGGCAATTGTTGCCGGCGGGGGCGCCGTAGCCGGCATCGTTAAGGGCGTTTAAGCTGAAGATTGCGATGGTGGGCATTCGTCACCTCAAGCCGATCTGTCGATTTGCAACCCCGCCGCGACGCCCCAGGCTCCCGAGCTTCGAACACCGCCGGTAGCTCTCCCGCGCATAGCTCGAGCACCAGCCCTCGTTCCAGTTCCGCGAGCGGGTATGGCGCGGGCACTTTCGGTGCAGACCGTCGAGCGTAGCGCGTCCTTCAACATCCGCTACATATAAGCCTCTTAGAAGGGTTCGTGGTACCCCATCCGGTGAGCACCGCGGCGCCTGTGTCACGTTAGCGGACAGGACGAAGTTCCGGGCGGGGTGGGAAGCCGCCATTGCTCACAAGGCCTAGCCTGATCAACCGAGCTCCCATGGCAGAAGCAGCGGCGAGAAGGCTTCCTATTGACCCGCAGGCCCGCGAGTTGGGTGCGGAGAGGCTGCGCTGGGTCAGCGCGCGCGCCGGTAATGCATGGCGACCGCGCCGCTGCGGAGCGGCTTGGCGGAGATCAGCTCGAGCCGTCGCGTGCTGGGCAGCCCGCTCTGGTAGAGGGTCGGGCCGTGGCCCGCGATCCTGGGGTGCACGAGTAGCTTGTACTCGTCGATTAGATCCAGCCGGTCCAGCTCGGTCGCGAGCTTGCCGCTACCGAGGAGCACGCCGGCCGGGGTCGCGTCCTTGAGCCTCTGCACGCCCGTGCGCAGTTCGCCCCCGATGTGGTGGCTGTTGGTCCACGGGAAGGCCTTTCGCGTCGATGACACTACGTACTTCGGCTTGGCCTCCAGCTTGACCGCCCACTCGTGTATCGCCGGCGGCGCCTCCTCGTCGCCGCGGGCGACTGCCGGCCAGTAGCTCTCCATCATCTCGTAGGTGACGCGACCCCACAGCATTGCTCCGCCCTCATCCATAAGGCGCGTGAAGAAGGCGTGCGTCTCGTCGTCGGCAATTCCCTCCTGGTGGTCGACGCAGCCGTCCAGGGTGACGTTGATGCTGAAAGTCAATAGTCCCATGCGGCGAGTCTAAGCCATACAATGGAGAACATGAAGGCCGATTGCTCGCGGTTGATGTTGAACTTCCGCAATGGGTCGGCACACGAAGTAAGGCCCGTGCCCACTTCTCCTCGTCGCTCCAGTATCGACGCCGCTCCGGCCCGGAAAACACCGTGATCTGCCCCATCGACCGCTCCTAAGTGCGCCCTTAAGAACACACTTAAGACCGGTCGCTCACCTCATCGACAAGGCGGGGCCCGCCGGATAGGTACGCTTCGTGCAGAAAGGAATGTTGTCCATCTCGATCATGATGGTGCGCGCCGACACGCTGTTGTGGAGCTCATCCGTGGCTCTCGATCGCTCGATCGGCCATTTCCTGATTTCCGCACACGACGAATGTCTAGGCGGGGATTGGCCCATCGCCTGTTTGACGGGGAATTTTCGAACCGAAGGTCCAGATCTTACTTGCAGCCGCCTTGCGCCCACTTGGCCAGCGCGACCTTGAAGCGCGTGCCGAGCGGATGTTGCAGGCGCAGCACGGAGACATCGTTGGCGGCGAAATTCTTCGCCTGCTCGCACAGCCGTACCTCATTCCACTCGTGGCAGCCATTGCAGTGCTTGCCCTGCCATACCGATTTGTCGAGCCCTTCCACGGGAGTGAAGAGAGGCTTGCCCGTGATCAGCTCGGCGATACTCTTGCCGTCGATCTTTGGATCTCCAAAATCGACAGGTCGGTCGAAAAAGATCGGATCATCCGAAGCCAGTTTCGGGATTTTCTGACGCAGGACATTAAGCGCAAGCTGTGCCTCATCGTCGCCCGACGAATTTGCGGTGGCGGTGCGCCCATCCGAGCGGCCTTCCGTTTGTCGGGGCGCGGTCGCTTCGCCGACGATCAACGGCGCATTGAGATCGACTCTGTGCAAAACGACATCGGTGGTCAGCGAGACATTGATCCATGGGCGCTGCTTGCCGGCGGTTGCTTTGAAGACGTCGGCGGTGACCATGTTCATCGCGTCGGTGATGGAGACATTCGAAGACCCGATATGGGCAAGCAACGCGGACGTGAACGGCGAATGTTCGCTCGATCCGTCATAGGCGACCTGATTGGGACTGGTGGAAAACGCGACCAGCGTGCCCGCGCCGCCATTCTCGATCGGAATTTCGGCTAGCCCGCTTCTCGCTCCCTTGACCCCGGCTGCTTTTGCCAACACTTCGGCCAGGGGATTGTCGCGACAGGCGTCGAGGAAAATCAGTCTTATGCTGGTCTCGCGCGACATTTGCCGCAAAACGAACTCGACAGGCACCGCCTCGAAATCAAGCGAGGTCTCGTCTTCCAATGCGGCATCGACCGGAAGCAGGTAGTTGCTGCCTGAAACCTGCAAACCATGGCCGGCGTAAAAGAAAAGGGCAATGTCGGCGCCGCGAACCTGCTTTGCGAACTGCGCAATCGTCGTTTGGGTCTGCAATTTGGTCAGATCAAAACCAGATACGACTTCGAAGTCCAACTTCGCGAGGCGGTCGGCAACAGCCTGCGCGTCGCGGACCGGGTTGGTCAGCGCCGGCGCATGCTGGTACTGGGAGTTGCCAAGGACCAAAGCAACACGGCGTTCCGCACTGGCTGCCGTCAATGTCAATAATAGCGAGAGCGTCACCAGCCCGATCGCGCGCAGGGCCCTGCCGAAACAGGCAATCAGATCGAAGCCCCACCGGAACAATTGGTCCTTCCTCAGTTGACGAGCTTGGTGGCGGAAAACTCGATCCGCCGGTTGAGCGCCTTGTTCTTCGGCGTATCGTTAGCCGCAACGGGCCGCTCCTCGCCATACCCGCTTGCCGTGATCTGCGTTCGTGCAATACCCGCGGCAATGATGGCATCGGCAACGGCCTGGGCCCTGCGTTCCGACAGCAGCTTGTTGGCGGCAGGCGGACCATCGGAATCGGTATGGCCGGAAACCTCTACCTTCAGGCCGGGGCACTTGCCGACTACGCCAACCACCTCCGCCAGCAGCGGGCGGCTTTGGTTGTCGAGCCGCGCGCTCGCCGACCGAAAATAGATGGCCCCAGTGCGGGAGAGCACCGCGAACCGGTTGAGACACTCCTCGTCGCTGAAGTTCGCTTTCGCGGCATCGGTGGCGACGGGTCCGACGTCGGCAGTGCTTGCCGCGACTGTCTGCACGGCCGCGGGCTTGCTGCCGTTGGCGTTGAACACGAAATCGAACGATACCGAAGCGGTCGGAACAATGTTCGTCACATTCGCGGCCTGCTGCAGTTTTTCGACATTCGGCAGCAGTCCGAAGTCCTCGACATGCACGGCAACAGGCGCCTCGGAAGCGACGGAGACCATGCTGTCGCTGATCATGGTCACTACGACATTGGCCTCGAGATCCTTGTCGACCCCGTGCAGGTTGAGGCGAAATGGCAGCACTGCCTTCACCCTTCGCTTGGTCGCGAGGTCTGCAAATGCGGCAGGGTCCACTTTTGCGGTCAGTTCGGCGGACGGATACTTGAATGTCTCAAAGAAAAGGAACCGCATGCGGACATTGCGAAGGTCGACACCCGTATCGACGGAGTTAAGATCAAAGGTGATCTTGGCCTCACCCGTCGAAGAAAGAGTGCCGGCTATGTTCCTGATCTTGTTGGTTTCGACGATCGTATTCTTCTTGACCGACTGGTAGGTGAGCACGGAGGCCGTCGGGTCGAGTGTCCAGTTCGTCTGTGCATTGGCGCTTTCCAGCCCAGGTAACAACAGCACCGATAGGACAACGATTAAGCCAAGGGTGTTTAGGGCGAAGCAGCTTCTCGAGCCCGTTTTCCACCAGTCTCCGACGACTTCGAACATGGAACCCCCACAGGACAACAGACTTCCGTGTCGCAACCACGACCATGCCGTGCCGACAAGAGCATAGAACAATTGTCGAGGGTTGGCGAGCACCGGCGAATCGACCGCAATGGTGTAAATCCGCTCTGGTCGCGAGGCTGCGGAAGTCCGGCAAAATGGTGATGGGCAAACACTGGCTACGCAGCATTCTTGTTGGCGGATATTGGAGCTGATTGAAGAACTCGCTACAGCACCTGCCGCCGTCTTTGGCGGCCGGTTACGGTGGACCAGCCCAAGTGAGGGAAAAGCCCGCCTGCTCCATCCTGCCTCTGCCGCGGACGCCTACTCCCTAGCCCTTTGTCGACCCTATTCTGTCGGTCTCCATCCCCATTCCGCGCTGAAGGTGGCTTCCCCTTGGCAGCTCATCATCTCCGTAGCTGAACTGTCCGGCGAATTGGGAGCTCCACATTTGTAACCAAATGGCCTGCTCCGCGTTCCTTCAACGGGGTTCGGCTGTGCCCTCGCGATCCAGCCTTGTGATTCAGGATTTCTGAATGGCCAACCGGGACACGAACAGGCATGAAGGAAGCTTCGACTGCCTGATCGTAGGTGGCGGGCCAGCCGGCCTAACGGCTGCGACTTACCTTGGAAGATTTCGCAGGCGAGTAATCGTCGTCGACGCAGATGAAAGCCGTGCAAAGTGGATTCCCTTGACGCGCAACTGCCCAGGCTTCCCAGACGGCATCACCGGCCCTGAGCTGCTTGACCGCCTCGAACTGCAGGCTCCTCGATACGGCGCAAGCTTGGTCCGCGACAGGATCGTATCCATTCGCAAAACGAAGGCTGGATTTTTGGCGGCCGCTTCATCTCCCATTCGTGCCCGCTCGGTGCTCCTTGCAACCGGCGTTGTTGACATTCTCCCAGCTCTTCCGAGCGCTACCGACATGATCCAAGCTGGCGTCTTGCGATTGTGCCCGATCTGCGACGGCTATGAAGCAATCGATAAACGGGTGGCCGTCATCGGACCGGCCGAACACGCGATAAAAAAGGCGTTGTTCATGCGCACTTTCACTCAGGATCTGACCGTGCTGATTACCGATCCATCCGAGCCCTCCCCGCAAGAGCGTACCAAACTCAAGAGGGCCGGGATCAAGATCGGCCTATGCAGACCCAATTCCGTTTGCGCCCCGGGCCGGGAGGCGGTGGTGGAACTCATCGACGGCGGTACGCTCTCGTTTGAGACCATCTACCCTGCGATGGGCTCGACCATCCGCTCGCAGCTTGCAGTCGACCTTGGTGCATGCTGTGACAAAGTGGGTAATCTGGTCGTGGATTCGCGCCAGCGCACCGCAGTCCGTGGACTTTATGCAGCCGGAGATGTGGTCAACGAGATCAATCAGCTTGCCGTAGCATTCGGCCACGCAGCGGTCGCTGCAACGGACATGCACAACTATCTTGCAAATGGCGACGCCGAGCATTGATTTCAGGGCGAACACGGCCCACGGTGACACCAAGCGCACGGCGCCCGGCGCCGACGCCGAAAGCAAAGCATGAGGAACGAAGAGGCACGGCAACCGTTCGTGATCATTGAGTTTCATCATGTATCTTTTTCAAATCCTGCTACCTCGCGCGGACAATTCCGGCAGACCGTTCCCCAAACAGGAATTCGCCCGGCTCAAGGAAGAACTGGCCCAGCAGTTCGCCGGCGTCACGGCCTTTTTGCAGGCACCTGCCGAAGGGCTGTGGCGGCAGGGCGGCCAGTGCAGCAATGATGTAATCGTCATCTTCGAGGTGATGACAGAGGAGATTGATCTGCGAGCCTGGCGAACGCGCCGTGCGGACCTTGAGCGACGTTTTCGTCAGGACGAGGTGATCATCCGTTACTCATCGATCGGCGTCGGTCTGTGACGGAACCTCTGTAGTAAGGCCCGCGTCCTCGGAGGGACGAAAGACGCGGGCCTCGACCGGCTTCACCGATCCTGCAGCCATAAGGAGTGAACTTGCTGCCAGCACCGAACCTTCGGGTGGCTCGGTTGTTCCCGCTAGTGGAATAAAAAGCCCGCCGACAGATGAAGCATGGCGGGACTGATCGAAGGCTGTTTCACCAAGCTGGGGCTTGGGGGTCGGGTTTGCGAGGTGCGCACTAACCATTGCCTAGACTTAGGCTCATCATCTGAGATCCGTCTACCAATCGACGGTTGGAGAGAGGGGACGAAGGTCGCATAGCGGGATGGACGTGCTCATCCTGTGGGGCGCTGTCGGCGCCGAAGCATGCGAGCGCGATAGCAGCGAGGATCCAGAATTTTAGCGTTCCGACGTGTGAGCGGCTCCCGTCACGCCTTATGATTCTGCCCAGCAAAACCGAGTTCATAGCTGGTAGCCATCGGCCGCGGCGAAGGCGGAATTGTTGGGAGGATTCTTGGAACCAATTTCCACTCGCCGCATTACGGCCGACTAGGCAACGATGGGTTTGGGGATGAATGAAGTACCGCAGGCGAACGTTGTCGCCTTCAAGCTCCCGGAAACAACCGAGAAGGGACTTCGGCACTTCGATTATCAAGATTTTTTCGAGAACGGCTCCATAGCGCTCCGCCTGATGAGTGCAGACGGCATCATCCTTCATGCCAACAAGGCAGAGCTGGACCTTGTCGGTTATCTTGCACGGCAGTATATCGGCCGCCACATTGCCGAATTCTATCCCGACGGAGAGGTGATCGAGGATATTCTGGCGCGCCTCGCTCGTGGCGAGAAGGTCGCGCGATATCCGGCGCGATTGAGAGCCCGTGACGGGTCGATCAAGCAGGTGGAAATCACGTCGTGCGGCCAGCAAGACGGCAAGCTGGTCAACACCAGATGCTTCACTGTCGATGTCACCGACCTCGAGCGGCCACGCACGGAGCTAAGGCGGCAGGACAGCACCTATCACCAGATTCTCGACGGCCTTCCGGTTGCGATCTATACCACCGATCAGCACGGCACTATCACCTCCTACAACCGCGCTGCCGCCGAACTAGCCGGCACGGAGCCAGAAATCGGCAACGACAAATGGTGCGTGACGTTCAAGCTGTTCACTTCCGATGGCAACGAATGCCCCACGACGAGTGCCCAATGGCGATTGCGCTCAAGGAAAACCGGCCGGTCCGCAATCAGCAGGCCATAGCGCAGCGTCCGGACGGGTCGTTTTTTCCGTTCCTGCCCTTTCCAACTCCGATACGGGATGAGGACGGCAATCTGATCGGCGCCGTCAACATGCTGCTCGACCTTACCGAGCGCCACCGTGCTGAAGAGGCCAGGTTCCATTTGTCAGCCATTGTGGAATCCTCGTTCGACGCCATCGTCAGCAAGGATCTGAACACCGTAATCAAGAGCTGGAACCATGGCGCCGAACGGCTGTTCGGCTACACTGCCGAAGAAGCGATAGGCAGGGCGGTGACCATGCTGATCCCGGCCGCTCACCAGGACGAGGAGCCCCGCATCCTAGAATGCATTCGTCGCGGCGAGCGGGTCGAAACGTACGAAACCATTCGTCAGCGTAAGGACGGCAGCCTGGTTCCGGTCTCGCTTACGGTTTCACCTGTGCGCAATGCGACTGGGCAGATCGTCGGTGCATCGAATATTGCCCGGGACATCACGTCGGCGAGGGAAAACGAGCATCGCATTCGCATGCTGATGCGTGAGGTCAACCATCGCGTCAAGAACCAGTATTCGGTCATCCTTTCGATGATCCGCGAGACTAACAAGCGGGCCCAAACCCCCGCCGACTTCGAACGAGAGGTCCGCGAGCGGATCATGGCCCTGTCGCGCTCGCACGATCTGCTCGTGATGGGCGACTGGAAAGGCGTCACTGTTTTCGAACTCCTGTTATCGCAGGCGAAATCCTTCGGCAATGAGGAGCGAATTTCGATGTCCGGACCATCCATCATGCTTAGCCCAAATGCAGTCCAATATCTCGGCATTGCCTTTTACGAACTCGCGACCAATTCGGCCAAATATGGTGTGCTTTCAGGGGACGAGGGCCAAATTTCCGTCACCTGGAACACCACGGGTTCCGGTCCCTCGAGACTCTTCAACCTCGCCTGGGCCGAAACTGATGGTCCTCATGTCCAGACCGTCGGACAGGGCGGCTTTGGAACCGTGGTGCTGAAGCGAGTTGCTCCCGAGGCAGTCGGAGGGACAGGAAATCTCCAATACGGCCCGCATGGAATCACCTGGAGGTTGGAAGCGCCGTTGGCCGCCGTCGAGACGTCGCTTGTAAGCGAACTGTAAAGGACTATCAGTTTCGAGCGGTTAGTGGGAACGCGGGAAACATCTTGCCACTGGCATGCGGAATCAGGATTGGCCGGCCGGCTCATGCTCACCCGTAAAGGTGGCTCGCTAATCGTACGCCCCGTTGACTCAAATTTCGCAGGAAACACTAAATCGACTCTCAGCCGCGCTCAGGCTGGCGCTGATGCGGGGCTCATGGACGTTGCGCCGTTCAAAGGCTTTGACCCCGCCGGCCTAGGTTTGTGCCAACGCGTGCTTCAACGGCTCGCACCGACGAAACGCCTACCCCTCGCCCTTGGACGGCGACGTCTCGCATCTCGTATTTTGACTTTGTGGAGGGGCATGCAACCTCCGCCCTCTCTTCGCGTTTAGCCCCGTTCAATCCTGGCGAGCGAGAAAATGCCGGCGTTCATTCCGATTACGATTTACCTGAATTGCAAGCCGATGGTGGTTGCATCAATATCCGACGCTGCGAGAGCGCTTGAACAACCATGGCCATACACGGGCAAGCCGCGGCGGCTCGAAGCCGTCCGAATGATCAAGGAGTGCTTGGCCGGTCATTGCAATCAACAAGCTGCGATCGATGCCTTCAAGGCGGCCGCAATCGAACAGGGACTTTTTACGCAAGGGCGTCCGAGCGCAGGCCTTACAACATTCGACGCGGTTGTTAGAGACATGGTGTGAGCTCATACCGCTCTCGCCATTTGGACCGCAAGTAGGCTTCGCCGGCATCGCTATGCCGACGCCTTCCGCGGCGTCGACCTTCCCTCGGGAATGCGGCAGCGGTCGACGGCGGTGTGCTTCCACATAGCGCGGTCAAATCGGGGAGACCTGCCTAGCTTGGAAGTGCTTCCGCCACCTCCGCGAAAAGATGCACTCCCACGGAATACGACAGGCCGCAATGATTCCGACCCGGGCAGTCCTCCAGTCCTCGAGCTCCCCCTAGCTGCAAGTCCGGCGAACCGGCTCGCGTCCATCCCGGTTTTGCAACGGCCAGTTTTCTTGCCGACTACCGCAGTGCGCATGCGTTAGATTAGCCACCCTTCGCTTATAAGCTTAGCGCTGCTGCGCATCTGTCGGGCTTGGCCGCCGCTGGCCGGACCTTGAGCGACCGCCTCGGGCCGGACTCAGCTTGCGCATGATGGCTTTTGAGCAGCGCTCACGCATCAGAGACTCCCCCGTGCTTAGTTTCTCGATCGGCCGCCGCCGCTTCCAATTTCGAGCCGCGCCAAATGGGCCTTAATTTCCTCAGGCTCGGCGTGCTCCAGCCCGACGACATTGTTCCTCGTTTCCTTCAATGCAACGATAATTTCATCGAGCTTGGCATGGATGGCAGCAGTGTCGCGATAACCCTGGATCAGAACAACGCCGGTAATCACAATCGCAGCTACTGAAAGCGCATAGGTGATTACGTTTGTTAGGCCGAAAGGGACCATCGCAGTGCAGGCTATCATGGCCACGATGATCAGATAAAAGCCGGGCGGCCGGGACAGAAAGTCAGCCATTACAAAGAGAAATCGGTTCATGTGAATCCCGAAACAAATGATGTAATCCGATTGGGGCTCGATTTTGGGTGCTCGTCAATGCGGTCCGCAATGCAGGCGGCCTCGCCTACGAGCCAGCGCAATGAGGCGCCGCCTCTGGTTGCGGCTTGCCGGCCAGCTCTTTTTCAAAACGAGTGTTTTGAGAAACGGCAGCTCGACATGAGGAGCAAAGCTCCGCGGCCGGAACCAGCCTCGTGCAGGTTACTTAGTCAACTGCTTCCACTGTACTTTGTGCCTGGAGGCGGGGATTACCGGCTTGCCGGGATCGGCTGGAACTCAGCGGCCCTTCAGGACGGCCCCGTCCATGTTCTCATTCTGCTTACGGCCGGGTAGATCCCGGACCTTGGTTCCCTTGTGAAGAGGAGCTTTTAGGTCAGGACAATCGGGATGTGGCCATTCTTCACAGGAAAAGGGCTGGTCGCCAGCGGTGCCATAAAATGCGCAAGCTGGCATCTCAAGCCGCCGCTGCAGGCGCGTCGTTGCCGCTGCGCTATCATCGGCTCTTCTGGCTGTGGTTCGCGTTCGGCTTCCCCGCCTTCGCTGCGGTATTCGGGATTTTCTGGCTGATGACCACTCGGCCAGCAATAGAGTGGTAGGTCGCAGGCAGGTCCCACTGCGATAATGCCCAGTCAAACCACTGCGGAAAAATTCCGGCCCATGCAGCGCGAATCTGCAGGGATGGACCTGCGCCTCAACCTGTAAATCGCACCTGAGTCCAGTCTCGTATCATTTCCAAACCGGGCGCTCACCGCCATCGGCACAGGACAAGATCCCGTCTTGAGGCTGGTTAGGCGTCGCTTACAAAAAAGATGACGCCTGCGGGAACACGGGAAGCACAGGCAAGTTCGGTGCGCAGTGGAGGAGATTGCGCCATGAACAATGTTATTTATCTCATCGGCCTCGTCGTCGTCGTGCTTGCGATCCTCTCCTTCCTCGGATTCCACTAGGAGACACCATGCAGGACCAGGACGATCAGGGCCGTCAGACGGCCGATTTCGAGACCGCCAGAAGCGAACTTTCGGAAAGACTACGACGGGAAAAGCAGACCGCGACGGAAGCGCTCCACGATGCGCGTGACGAGATCACCAGGAAAGCCGGTGATTACGCATCGGAAGCAAAGCAAGCATTGTTCAACAAGGCGGAGGGAACGCAGCGCGACGTGAGCGCCAATCTGAAAGCCTTCAGCGGCGCATTGCGCGCGGCAAGCGAGCATCTTGCCAATAATGATCAACGGACCGCTTCGAAATTCGCCCTTGACGCCGCAGGCGGGCTCGAGCGGCTTTCCTCGTCCCTGAAGGATAAACCCTTCGACGAAGTGCTTGGCGAAATCCAGTCATTCGGCCGCGAAAATTCGGGGGCGCTGATCGCCGGTTCGGTATTGGCAGGCCTGGCGTTGGGGCGGTTCATCAAGAGCTCGCCATCCTCTGCCGAAGCCGGAGCACCGGGCCAGTCGGGAACAGGCCGAGCGACCGAGACGGGTCCTAGTTCGGATGAGTTCGGAGGGCGATCGGCAGAGGCAGTTGAGCCCGCCCCGCTAGGATCCGATCAGTCCGGCGATGACTGGGCCAATGCAAGCCTGGAGCGAAACCCATGACCGACAATCAGGACACTCGCAGCCTGACAACCCTTGTCAGCGATCTGGCACAGCAGGTCACAACACTGCTTCAAACCGAAAGCAGGCTGTTGCGGGCTGAAATGTCGGAAAAGGTAAGCAAGGCCGGCGCCGGCGCCGTGGAGGTGATTGGAGGCGCCATTTGCCTGCTCGCCGCCCTGATGGTGCTTTTGCAGGCGCTGGTGATTGCCCTGGCGAGCGCCGGGCTGGGAGCCGGATGGTCCTCGCTGCTCGTCGGCATCTTGGTAGCACTACTGGGCGTCATACTCTTGCGCTCCGGCAAGGCAAGCATGGCTCCCTCAGAGTTGACCCCCGACCGGACACAAGACCAACTTAAACGCGACGCACGCGTGATCAAGGACCAGATAAGATGATCGACAAATCCGCAGCCGAACTCGAACGCGATGCCGACATTGCCCGTGCCAAGATAACGGACACGGCGGACTCGATCCGGAGCAAGATGACACCAGGTCAGCTGATCGACGAATTCACCGGGATGTTCAGCGACGAGGGATCCGCCATGCTCAGCAATCTTAAGACTCAGGTCAGGGACAATCCGTTGCCGCTTACATTGGTCGGCGCGGGCCTGGCCTGGCTAATGCTTGGCAAGGGCACGTCGGTAGACAGTTCAGCACTTGGTGCCTATTCCCCCAGCAGGGAACCTGACGGCACCCGAAACTTCTCTGACCAGAGGGGCTTGGGCGGGGCCTGGCAGGATTCACGCGGCGATGAGTACGGTGCCGAGGGCGAAGATTCCGCCGGCTCCATGCTCTCCGATGCCGCTCGTTCGGTTGCTTCCGTAGCAGGCGGTGCGACTGAGGCTGTGGCGGACGTTGCGAGCGGCGCGAAAGAAAGGTTAGGAAGCACGGTTGGGCAGTTCGGCTCGGCAGCCACCGATATATCGGGGCGGGTGCGGCAGTCGGCGCAGGACCTGTTCCAGCGCGAACCTCTGGCCATGGCCGCGGTGGGCCTTGCCGTGGGCACCGCCATCGGCGTGATGCTGCCGCACACAGCCACGGAAGACGCGCAACTCGGCCCATACCGCGACAAGCTTCGTGACAGTGCCGATGAAGTCTTTGAGGAAGGCGTGGAGCAAGCCAAGCAGGTCGCCGCCGAAGCATATGAGACTGTAAAGGAAGAGGCTGACCGACCGGGTTCCAGCGGCGACGCCGAGACGTTGGTCGATCGCGTCGAGAAAGTCGTGAAAAAGACGGCAAGCAAAACCGAGGAAGCCATTCGCGATCGTTTGCCGGAGTCGGACGAGCCTCCCAAAACTTCGTCATAGCGCTACCGCCGGTTCGTGGCGCGCTGGCGAAGCTGTTCTTGAGAATCTCTTCACGGCGACGGCATGCCTCGGGATTGATCCGGCTGCAACCTCGGCTTTGCCGATTTGCTCCTGGCGAGGTATCGAGTTTTGCTTCCGCTACGCGTGCTTTGCGAGAAGTGCCGCACAAACATCGCTCACGACTTGCGGCAGGACATCGAAGCATAGCCGATGTGAAGCCGCTCGAGCGGGGTATGGTAGTCTCGTCCCCACGGGCCGATATTGATGGTGGGAATGTTGGCCAGCCCGCCTGACTTCGGCCAGCGAATGCCGTCGCGCCACATCGGCGTGTTGCGGGCGACGACATTGAGACCGGATTCGGTAGCCTCCCCAAAGAAGCTCATATCCGAGATGCCGGCGAAATAATCCGCACAGCCGATCGCCGAGCCATAGCGGGCGGTTGCGCCGGCTGCGATCTCGAAGGCAATCGCGCGCAACCTCGCCGCTGCCGGCCTGTCCGAAAGGTTCGTCGGCAGATAGGGTATCGAGCCGAAGCCGGTGACGATTGCCGGTCCCGGCAAGCGGCTCAATCGCCATGCCTCTTCGGTAACCAGCCGGCATTGCTCGGGCAGCGGGAGATCGCCCGCGGCAAGAGACGCGCCGACGGTGCCAAGCCTTGATCTTGCTTCCGCATCGAGACAGTCCAGCAGTGCCTCGTAACGATGCAGGGGAATTGTTTCGACCAGATCGATCGCGGCGCTGCCGTGCTGGCAATGCCGCCGCTGCTTCAGCTCCGCAAGGCAGGCAAAAGCAGCATCGGCGCAAAGCCGGTCAAAGCGATCAAGCACCTCGTCCGGGCTCCGTCGATAGCTCAGCACGTTAAAGCTGGCGAACGCCGTAGCCGGCGTTGTTACGTCATAGCGGGACTTGCCGTCGCGAATATTGAGCAAGCTCGGCGGTGTGCCCGGAACGGACTGGGCATTGTCGGTAAGCTCAGAGGCCCATTCCACCCGGGCGGCTATGGCAGCGGCAACGGTCGCGCCATTCAGCCCATTTCAGGGGAAAACCGCTATGCGCGGGAACGCCGACGACATGGGTCGTCAGAAGCAGCTTGCCGACCGTTCCAAGCGCGATGACGCGACCCTTGCTGCCGTCGCCGTCGTCGGCGATCGCATCGAGATTGATTGCCGCCAGAATATCGAGCCCGCCCTCGCCTGCAATCGCCGGCAGCGCCTGTGCCGCCTTGCGCGCTCCGGCAGAATTGTTCTCTTCGTCGGGGACGGCGATGAACAAAAGATTTCCCGCCGCGTTAGTGCTCTCGGCGAATGCGGCACTGACCGCCAGCCCGGCGGCGAGACCGGTCTTCATGTCGAGCAGGCCGCGCCCTGCGAGAAAATCTCCCGACGCGAAATCGTCCCGCGCCCGCCTTGCGGCAGGCGCATCTGCCGAGGCCAAGGTTTTGCCCAGCGCCTGCGTGAGTTGTTGCGGCCGAGTTGCCATGTCCTCCAGCTCGCCATAGTCGCTCGTCGTAACAGTGTCGTAGTGGCCGGTCAGCATGACAGTTGCGTGGCCAATACCGCGGACCAGCATCGCCACGCAGTGGCGCCCATCCCCCGGCTCGACTTCTATGGTCCAGATTTCCGCCCGGCGAAATGCCGTCTCGTGGCGCAACGCGTCGGCTAGCCATGGGCCGAACGAGGCTTCGCCATCGGTCCCGGTGACGCTTTTCCGTTCCGTTAGCGCGATGGCCCACCGTCTGGTCCGGCCGGCCAGGCCGCTCCTTGCCCCACTATTCATCGTTCTCCTCGACGCACGTGAAAGAGCCTGGGCTTAGTGCCTCCGGCAACCTTCTCAAGGGCGGCCCGGGGTGGGCGGAGTTGACGGCTGGAACCAACCCTCCTTGCCACTCGTTGCCCGGCAAAGGAGATTACGCCATGCGCCTTCCCAAGGCACCCCAACCAGAAGAGCCGCCATTAGACGCGCCAATGTGGACCCGGATATCGATGTGCTCCCGTATGAGACTTCTGTTCCGAATCCAGACGAGAGCGGCGATCTCTCTGTGCGAGCGGTGTCGATATTGATGGACGAGCAAGTTCGCACAGGTGGCTGCCTTTGCGGTGCTGCCAGCATCCGGCTCAAAGGGCAGCCGACGAGGGTTGGTATATGCCACTGCCATGACTGCAGGCGAACGAGCGGGAGCGCCTTCGTCTGCTTCGCGGTTTGGCCCAGATCGAGCTACGAAGGCACTGGCAATCTCCACACCTTTGCCGGGCGAAGCTTCTGCCCAACCTGTGGTTCGCGCCTCGTAAGCCTTCGGGACGACGAGGCCGAGGTGATGATCGGCAGTCTGGATCAAGCTCCGAGCAATCTTATACCAGATTATGAGCTGTGGATCGGGCGACGGGAGTCATGGCTGTTGAACCTGGAATGGGCCGAGCAGTTCGAGCACGATTGGGAGCCCAGGAGAAACTGAGGCGCCCCAATGGAGACGGCGTTGTCTGAGCCGGCCTAGCAGCCCGATCCACCGGTCAGACATTCCTAACAGCGCGTTCCGGTGCTGCGCCTGTCATCATCGAGACCTTCAGCGCACCGGCGTTAAAGCCCTAACTAGCGTCTCATTTCAAAGTTCGGGCGAGCGGAAACCAGCAGAACCTCCCTCGAGGAACAACGGACCATCAGGCGGGTTGGGGCAGCCAAACGGGGAGAGCAAAGATGGACTCGGCAAGCCACGCGCCGACACGCGCGGCAGTTCGGCAACAGCATCAAGGCGTTTCCAGAGCGGT
Source organism: Mesorhizobium sp. WSM4828 (assembly GCF_055811175.1). Lineage (NCBI taxonomy): Bacteria > Pseudomonadati > Pseudomonadota > Alphaproteobacteria > Hyphomicrobiales > Phyllobacteriaceae > Mesorhizobium > Mesorhizobium sp. WSM4828. The sequence continues at coordinate 93,155 of NZ_JBVVQK010000020.1, forward strand.
CACGACTGTCTACTTTGCGCGCGGCGGCTGCTAGTGGCCCAACACACGAACAGGACAACAGCAGCCGCCGTCCTGTTTGGCGCCGGGTTGGCCAGCCTGGCGCTGTACAACAGCGCTCGCGCGAGACGCGCGCTTTGCCCGGACGGGTCGGGGTGCTTTATCGGGGTGACGGGACTGCGCCTGCACCTCCTTGAGCAGGGCAGCGGAACGCCGTTGATCCTGCTGCACGGAAACGGCTCGTCGGCCGAGGATTTCAAGACCAGCGGCATGCTCGACGAAGCGGCCGGCAAATACCGCGTTCTCGCCTTTGACCGGCCCGGCTTCGGCAGGAGCACGCGGCCGCGAAGCAAACGGTGGACGGCGGCCGCGCAAGCCGATCTCATTCATGCCGCCGTCGCGCAGGTTGGGATCGAAAGATATCTCGTTCTGGGCCATTCCTGGGGCGCGTCGGTGGCTCTCCAACTCGCGCACAGGCACCCAGCATCAGTTGCCGGAATCGTCCTTGTCTCAGGTTATTACCATCCGCCGCCGCGCCTGGGCCTTGCACTGGCGGCGCTACCGGCCTTGCCTATCGTCGGTGGAGTTTTCCGCCACACCTTGCTGCCGCTGCTTGTGCAGCTCGCCTGGCCGCTTGCGATGGGCAAAATATTTCGCCCCGGCATCATCTCTGCGGCGTTCGCTTCGTCGGCAAAGGACATCGCCAGCCGGCCCTCACAATTGCGGTCAATCGCGGCCGAATCGGGATTGATGCTGGCCGCCGCGCTGACTGGCGGGCGCTTCACCCGCTACGATGATCTGTCGCTGCCTGTCGGCATTATCGCTGGGGCCGGCGACCGGTTATTCGATGCGAAAGCCGAGGCTCTTGGACTACAATCCGAGATTCCTGGTTCGTTTGTGCATATCATCCCCCAGGCCGGCCACATGGTCCACCACACCGCACCGCTAGCCGTTCTCGCCATGGTGGACAGGGTCGCTGCAGCGGCCAGCATGAAGTAGGCCGGCACTGGCACATGATCCCGAAGTCGAACCCGGTTTTCAGAAAAGATCATGCGCAGAGCAAGATAGAACCCCGTCCCGACCCTATCGGGTGGCGAATCCGATGATATACCTCCCGGCGAGTAGGCATTCAGCGAACCGCATCCTGTGCATCCATCCATGCCGGTTCCGCGTACGCCTCCGGCGAAGGCCGGCGAAGGCCGGCGAAGGCCGCCTTGCGGGAGGATGGCACGGTAGCGAGGCTGCGCTCTTAAGGTCGCCCTTACGAGCGTAGTTAGCAGCACAGCATGACCTAATCGGTCGGCAACCACCGCGTCGACGGCTCGGCGGCTGCGGTGTAGATGCGCGCCTGGATTGGGGAATACAACCCAGCTCCTATCCGTCTGCCGGGGGCCGCGTTCGCGTCGATTCGATCCGAACCTATGCGGCCTGCTGCATCGCCCGTTCGTTGACGCCTGTTTCGCCTAGTCGGGTGAGCGCCTCATCGGTTGCTTTTTCTTCCTTGAGCGTCTGTTCGAGTAGCGGGACGGCGTCTTTCAGACCAAGTAACTCGGCCCATGTGACAAGAGTCCCGTAGCGCGCTATTTCATAATGTTCGACGGACTGGGCTGCAGCCACGAGACCCGCATCCAATGCCGGAGCCTCGTCGAATTCCTCCAAAATCTCCTGTCCTTCTTCGATGATGCCGTCGATCGCCGCGCACGTTTTCCCCTGGGCTCTCTTGCCAAAGGCGTCGAAAACCTGCTGCAGGCGCTCGATCTGACCTTCCGTCTCGTCACGATGTTTTTCGAACGCCGCCTTCAGCTCTTCGGACTCCGCGCCCTTTGCCATTTTCCGGAGCGCCGTGAGAATCTTGCGTTCGGCGTAGTAGATGTCTTTCAGACCATCATAGAAAAGGTCTTCCAAACCCTTGGAGCTGCCTGAAGGTTTGCTGTCATGGTGTCGAAGCTGACAGGGTTAGGAAGTTTCTTCGAGATCTCTACAAGACCAGCCCTTCAATCTCCTGATGCGGGCCAGGAGAATTGCCGGGTCATACGGCTTGGCGATACGAGGGCCATTCTCGCAGAGGTTACTGGCTGCTTTGGCAGTCGCTCCATGGCCGACGACGGCACCACCTTGATGTCTTCGCTATTCTCCCGGACCACGCGGCAAGCTGAAAACCATTCGTGCCGCCTGGCAGACAAAATGGTGTCTACATAGACGCTGGAATGCACCCCTGCCTCTTGCCTAGCAAGGCGTCTTTTGCCTCGATAAAAAACTCGGTAGCCTCGATGTCGAAGGTAGTCCGCGATGCCCGATCGAGTGGTCACGTCACCATTAACTACCAAAAACGTGTCAGGCTTTGACCTAGTCAAATCTTCCATCCAACTGCAACGGTCAACTATCGTTCGTATTCCCGACCACCTCTTGCAAATCGCCTGCTCGTACAGACTTTGTCCGGGTGCGTGGGAAGGTGCCATCCTGCCTCTTAGAGAGACGACGAACGGGCTGAGAAACAATTTGACGTTAAAAGACGCAGCATCGAAGAGACCGCCCTCAGGAAGAAAGTGGCCGGTCGCAGAGGTTGCGGTAAAAAAAGCCGGCAGATGTGGAGGTCTTCGCGAACAGCTTAGCGAACGATCATTCGGTGCGTGATGCTTTGGGACATGACACGCCAGCAACTCGCACGCCCTGACATTAGGTGGATTCCAGGCGTGTTTGTTCTGGTCCTTTAACGCATGTGAATGCATACGCGACAAACCTCGGCATTAGTGGCCTGGAAGAGCAGATGTGGAGGCGCGAGGTGCGACAGCTTGAAGATCTCGTGGAGCACTATGTCGGCACACGCAGCCGGCGTTCTAGAGTCATATCGACAGGGCTCGCCTTGAGAGCGCTAAGGCAGGTCGTTGGGATGGCTTCAATCTCAGACCGGGAGCTTGAGAACATGGTCGCCGACCGTGCGGTCAGGCATGGTCTCGCCGTGGACTTTGATCATATACGGCAAAACTAAAGTTCTGCCGTTCTCGGACCGCTACTGGGCCATTGCGGGTCGCGCTTTGACCCGCAATCGGTCTCGCGACTCGGCGACCTGCTGCGTGCGCCGAGCGAATGGAGCTTCGTAGAGCCTCCAGCTGTGCGGGGCCTGTTTTGGTTGGGCCTGGAGGATCAGCTGCCTCGCCGAAATTCGAACCCGTTGATCCCTTTAATGTTCTGCCAGACCTGCAGGCACCTCCCGCCACCTTGCCTGGGGCGTTGGCTCAAGCATTCACACTCGTTAAGCCGGAGTTTGTCGGTCTTGCAGGCCGCCCACATTGTAGCATCGTACGCATTGCCGCCGAAATGATGGCGCCTGTAGTGGGACCGGCGGCGAGGACGACGCACGCCGCCTCAATTGCCATGGTGCGAGCAGCAAAATGGCTATTCCAAACTCATCCCGAAGTGCTGAGCTTTTCAATTTTGAGAATCAAGCTGAGCCTCAGAATCTTTCGCCCGCTCTCGTCACGAATATCCACCAATAGCTGTTGCTGCTCCGAAGCTCCCAGTGCGTCCCGTGCCAAGTCTATTAGACCGTCGACGGCTGCTTGGCGGGCGGCCGCGATCCCTTCGCATTCCAGGCCCATGTCGTCTTCGACGAGATGCTCGGCATCGCCGCTGTCAAAGAAATATCGTCGCATGCGATCGGCATCCTCATCAAAAGCTAGGCAGGGTCCCTTTGGTGCAGGTACGTCGGATCGAAGTCTCCTGCTCGAACCAGGCGGGGCCAATCGAGAGCACGCAGCCTTGTGCCTGACGTGGCAATCAGGCCGTCGCCTCGCAGTTCCTGAAGGGTGCGGTTTACGTGAACTGTCGACAAGCCGAGAGCATCGCCAAGAGCGGCCTGCGTTATGGGGAGATCCGCTACGTGGTCCTCGATGCGTCCGACAGACCGCAAACGCACGATAAGCTCGCATAGGATGTGGGCGGTGCGGGCATAGGCCTCGCGTCGCCCGACATTGGTGACCCATTCCCGGTAGATGGAGGCGTCGATGAGGGTCGATCGCCAGAACGCCGTCGCGATACGCGGATGCTGTTCGCAAATCGGGCGAAGGACGCTATGACGGATGAAGCCTAATCTGCTTGGCGTCAAGCTCGAGAAGCTGCAGTCCATCACAGAAAGATGCATGCCATGCAGATCGGGAAGATCGCCTGCGACAAAGAAGCTGGTGATCTGCCGTCTTCCCTGACCAGTGTACTTGGACGAACACACCAGGCCGTCCAGAACCACAAACGAGTTTGCGGGGCTATCGCCTTCCGAGACGATATCCTGATTGGCTGCGACATCCTTTTCCTGAGTCGGCATGCCCCGCAGGATCGCGGCGTCATCGTCGCTGATATCAGCGATTGTTCGAATTTTGCGGATGAGCACGTCTGACGACAAAATTGAAGACAAGACTTGTGGACCTACTTTGGTTGTTATCGCAAGTTTGCACTTACATGTTCAAGTGCTCTGCGGCGACAGCGAGCGCTCACAATTGCCGATGGATATTCTCTGTTCCGATCCAACCTCGAAGCTGGAAGCAGCACGTCTGCTGGAGGGGCGATCGGTCCGCAACCAAACCGCGGCGTCCCAATACCTGCTGCAGCTCTAGAAACTCAGAATGCATGGCGTGCGAACGCCCCCGGTGTGTCATCGTTGCTGTACGATTTTAACTATCGGCCTCCTTCCGAGCAAAGCGGGCCCCTTTGCAGCTACTGGGCGCTGGGGGCTAGGAGCGATCAGCCTCACCGACATGAACGGCGTCGTGAGCAGTATGTAGAGGAGGCTGTTGTCCTCTTATCCAGCGCCTTGCGGCCTTCTGGAACCATCAAAACTGACAATCGTTACGCTGTTCAGCAAGGTACATGAGGGGCAACGTGAACGAAGATGACGCCTCACCATTAGCGACCGGGGCAGAAGGCCTCGACTATGTCTTGCGCGGGGGTTATGCCAAATTTCGGTCACACCTCGTGGAGGGAAGGCCTGGTTCGGGCAAGACCACGCTCGGGCTTCAGTTCCTTATCAAGGGAGCCTCGCAAGGCGAAAAATGCCTCTATATTACGCTGTCCGAAAGCAAGCGCGAACTCATATCCGTGGCAAGCAGGCACGGGTGGACTCTGGACGGGATAGAAATTCTGGAACTCGTTCCTCCAGAACTCAGCCTTGATCCCTCCCAGTTGCAGACGCTCGTGCATTCTTCTGACCTGGAACTCGGGGAGACCGTGCAGGCAGCCTTGGCTGAGATCGACCGTATTAAGCCACAGCGCGTCGTATTCGATTCTCTTTCCGAAATCCGGCTGCTCTCGCAGGGCTCACTACGCTACCGCAGGCAGGTCCTGGCGTTGAAAAGCTTCTTTCTGCTCAACCATGCGACGGTCTTGTTACTCGATGACCTCACGGCCGAGCAGGATGACCTCAACCTGCATTCGATCAGCCATGGCGTCATCCGCATGGAGCAATTGACTCCGATATATGGCGGCGAGCGGCGGCGCTTGCGGGTGATAAAGATGCGTGGGGTGCAAATACGTGGCGGTTACCACGACTTCGTTATCCGACCGGGCGGGATCACGGTCTTTCCGCGACTGGTCGCCGCCGAGCACCCTGAAGCCGAGCACGGCTCGCCGGCCTTAAGCGGAAATGCCGTGGACACTCTGCTCGGCGGCGGCCTCGATCGGGGCACAAGCACGCTTTTGATCGGCCCTTCGGGTGTGGGGAAGTCCACCATAGCCTGCTCCTACGGTCATGCAGGGCTGCGGCGCGGTGAGCGCGTCCTGGTTCTGCTGTTCGATGAAACTGATCGCATTTTCCTGGGACGTGCAGCTGGTGTCGGTATGGATCTCAAGCCCTTCCTGCAAGACGGAATGCTCCTGCTCGAACAGATCGACCCGGCAGACCTTTCACCCGGCGAATTGTCCTCTAAGATCCAGATCGCAGTCGAGCGGTTCGATGCCCGGATCGTAGTGATCGACAGCCTCACGGGATATCTGAATTCGATGTCGGAAGAGCAGCACCTTGTGCTGCAGATGCATGAAATTCTCACCTACCTCAACCAGAAGGGCATCGTCACGATCCTGCTGCTGGCCAATCACGGGCTGATCGGCCACACGGCGGCACCAATCGACATGACCTATCTGTCTGATGCAGTGATGTTGCTGAGGTTTTTCGAAAGCGGCGGTCGCATCCGACGAGCGATTTCGGTAGTGAAGAGGCGGGTTGGTCCTCATGAGGACACCATCCGTGAATTCATGGTCAGCAGCCAGGGCATAGCTGTCGGCGAGCCGCTCGACCAATTCAGGGGGATACTTACAGGCGTGCCCTTTTTTGAGGGCAAACAAAGCGATCTGCTCGCTGACAAGAAGCCATGACGCCGAATGAACCCGTCGTACTTGTGCTCGCCCCGGTTGGTCGAGACGCTCAGCTCGCCGCCTCGATTTTGGCAAAACACGGGATCGGCACACGCATCTGTGCAAATCTGGATGAGGTTTTGCGGCTTCTCGACAGCGCACACTGCCTCGTCGTGGCCGAAGAAGCGCTCATCAATTCCGACCGGAGCCAATTCGCCGCCTGGCTGCAGAACCAACCTGCATGGTCCGATTTTCCAGTGGTTCTTTTGGTCATGCGGGGAACGGAGTTCGACAAGCGTCTTGCGTTTCTAGATCGGTATCTCATCGTTCTCGAAAGGCCTTTCCTGGGCTCAAGCCTGGCCAATTCAGTGAGGTCGGCGTTGCGTGCGCGTGCACGCCAACTCGAGGTCAAGTCCCATCTTGAACAGAAACAGCAGGTCGCAGACCGTCAAAAGCTCTTGATCCGCGAGCTTCATCACCGAGTCAAAAACACCCTGGCCAACGTGCGAGCGATGATGGGCGCGACGGCCAGGTCCAGCGATAGCGTCGACAGCTTCGTGCGTGATTTCTCGGCAAGAATTGTGTCGCTTGCCGATACGCACTCAATGCTTACAGACGACTATTGGCAGACGGCCTCTTTACAGAAGTTGCTTGAGTCGGAACTGAGCCACTACGAGATCCATAGCGAGCCGCGAATATCACTGCGTGGTCCGAATGTGGCCCTCGTCGCCGACATTGCGATACCTGTCGGCATGGCGTTTCACGAACTTGCCTCCAACTCAGCAAAATTCGGCGCCCTGTCGCGCCCGCAAGGCCGCCTTGAAGTGCAATGGTGGATACCGGATTCCGCAGGTGAGCAGGTCCTGCATCTTCATTGGCAGGAGCTGGACGGCCCCACTGTGCAGCCGCCGACTCGACGAGGCTTTGGAACGACATTGTTGGAGAGGGTGGTTACAGTGCAATGCAATGCGAAGATCGAACTGCATTACAATCCCGGGGGCCTGCGTTTCACTATGGCGCTACCATTGCGCGAAACGAGGCTCGTGCCAGCGTACTCCTAAGTGACCTGCCGGACGCGCCCGCAGCCGTTGTGGATTGTTTGATCCGTACCGAGCGGATTCCATTGTCATTTTCAAATGACTCCTTGGGCCAGCGGAGTCATTGTCCGCTGTCGTTTCGTTCACCTGTCGCCAGCTGAGGAGGCCCCAGATGATTGATCGCATGAACATTGACCCAGTCCTTTACCCGACCGATTTGGAAGCCCTCAAATCCGTTTTCAGCCAGATATGCGAGGAAGGGCATGTTGAGCCCGGCTCACCCGCAGCTGAGAAGCTCGCAGCCGATCTTGTCCGGCTTTTCCAGAGTGGCATGACTGATGAGAGCGTGCTGCTCATCGCGGCTCGGGCGCGTTTCCAAGCGGTTAAGCAGGTAGGCTGACCTACTTCGGTGGTTGCACTTGGTGCAAGGCGAACCACCACCACCGACGCCCCCAAACCGGATGGTCGAACCCAACGCCAGCTCGTTTAGGGGATCGGCGACAGCCAAAGCGCGTGCCATATCCCCGCTCGGTGCCCCTCCGCGAACGACATTCGTGAATGACGGTTCGGAACGGTTGGCCCTGTCGGGGGTTACCTCAGTCCAACGGAGAGGAGACTCCAAAAATGGACCACACCAATCACGTACGGCTTTCGAGTTCTGAACTGCGCGCTGACGTTGTTGAGGGAGCGACCATCTACGGTCGCGACGATGAGGAAATCAGTTCAGTCGACCACATCCATGGAACGGGCGAGCATGCGCAAGTCGTCTTCGATGTTGGTGGTTTCCTCGGAATAGGCTCAAAGCGCGTGGCCTTATATGCAACTCAGCTCGATTTTATGCGGGACGAAGACGGCACCGTGCATGCCATCACACAAATGACCACCGAGCAGCTGAAGGCCCTGCCAGAGCATTTTGATTAAAATCAGCTTCGGCGATCTCGACCGTCCGATATTGTCAAGGGTGAAGGTCGATCCGAGTGCGAGCTCGGTCAGAGCGTCGACGAAGGCATCGACCTGATCGTCAAATTGTCCATTCGGAACCCGAACAGACCTCGTCGAGGAATGTTTCGTTCCAGCGACTGGGAAGAGCTTCACGTTGCGGCTCAGCCTGGGCGGCGTGTGTCCTTGTCGCCTGAGACCTGACGAACCTTCACATCATGGCCGGCGAGAGATTCACTTTCGTTGCTGCGTCTGCCTTGCCAGCCGAACCAGGGTCCTGCGGCATGCGGATCGTGACTTCCTGCGTCTTGCGTCATGACGTTCTGGAAATGCCTACACGATTTCAAAGTCGCTGCGTGGAACATGACGCCGGAACTTGGCGCCAGCCGGTGCTGATACCGGCGGAACGATGTCGTGAGATAGCCCATCCGAGGCGAGACCGGACGGCCCCACTCCGGCCCTCGGAAGGGGTCGTCAGTCAGAGGCGGGCAGTATCGTTGTTAGATGGCCGGAATTTGTGCAGCTGGCGGATGATTATTTGCGAGCGCAGGTCTGCACCTGCATCTATTGGCGCGCCTAAACGTTTGCCGTCGAGGAAGATGCGACGGACTGCAGTCATGTCGAAGAACAAAGCCGAAGATTCCGACGAAAACCAAGCGCAACTGGAGCGGCGGGGTGGACAAGAAGACAAGCAGGGCCGTGGACGCAATGCCGAACGGCCATCGCAAATTTCCGGCCGCGGCTGGAGGGATGTGCTGTGGCGGGTGTGGGCTGAGGTAACAGAGGACCGTGTCACGCTGATCGCGGCCGGAGCCACGTTCTACCTGCTTCTTGCGCTGTTTCCAGCGCTTGCCGCCTTCGTGTCCATCTACGGCTTCGTCGCCGATCCTCAGACCATCGCCGAGCACATTTCACTCCTTGGCGGCATACTGCCTTCGGGCGGTCTTGATCTTATCCGGTCGCAACTTAACTCATTGGCCGCTCAGAACACTGGCGCGCTCAGCTTTGGCTTTATCTTCGGTCTTGCCGTCGCACTATGGAGCGCCAACAGCGGCATCAAGACGCTGTTTGAAGCAATGAACATCGCTTATGAGGAGACTGAAAAGCGCGGCTTTATCCATCTGAATCTCCTGGCCTTGGGGTTCACCCTTGGCGCCATCCTCATTGGCATCGGCCTTATCATCTCGGTCGGAATCGTGCCCGCAATGCTTGCGGTGCTGAACCTCGGCGGCTGGACCGAAACCCTTGTGCGGATCTTGCGGTGGCCGGTTTTGCTGATCATGGTCGGAATCGGAATTACGCTGATCTACCGCTACGGCCCTAGCCGCGAAAAGGCAAAGTGGCGATGGGCCACATGGGGGGCATTCCTCTCGGCTGGGGTTTGGATCGCGGTCTCGGTGGGGTTCTCCTTTTATCTTGAAAACTTCGCTAACTACAACGCGACCTACGGAGCCTTGGGGGCGGTCATCGGTTTGATGATGTGGACCTGGATTTCCGTCATTGTGCTGATTGTGGGTGCGGAGCTGAATGCTGAGATGGAGCACCAGACAGCCAAGGACACCACCACAGGTGCGCAGCAACCGATGGGTACGCGAGGTGCCACGGTCGCGGACACGCTGGGGAGATCGGCCGATGCCGCTAACAAGCAGTCACGTTTGGACGAGCGCAAACCGTAGCGCCTTACTGTGCATCTGCCGCAACTTCGCTTGGCGCCAATGACGGTGTTAGATGGCCGTCATCTTTCGAACAGGCCTATCGAGCAATGAGGGTATCCTCCCCATCACCCCATCACCGGAAAGACAAAGCAGGGTTCAGATGCTGCTCCCCCCTACTGAGAGCCCGCCCACGAGCCGCCTCACCGCCGAGCTATACCACTGAGCGGAGCACGCCCAGACGCAACCATCCTTGCATCTAGGTCTTAGGTGCGACGCTTTGCCATTGAAGCCACCAACAACGCAGATGCTGCGTGAGCGCCTGTCACCCGCCGCAACGTTGCGCTGTGTGTTCTTCAAGACTGTTGCCGCGCGTACGGTGCCCCGTGCGATTGGGAATCGGCGCTGGCCGCTTCCAGACCTCGCCTCGCGGAGTCAGTCGTCCCGAGCCTTCAGCGCACGTGCGAGGAGCCTGGTGTCATTTAGCTGGATCACGCACGTCTCGAACGCTTTGGTCGGGCCGCGCCAGCGCAGCTGTTCGACGTCATCGAATAGCTGAGCGTCCGTACGCAACGTCGCGAGATTTTTGAACAAAAGTGCGAGCTCTCTACGCTTGCCGAGGGCTTCAGGCGGAAAGCTTTCAAGGGGGCCATAGCGGCCCAGCAGCCGCGCTGACGAGACCAGGCCGATGCCCTCGAGACCCGGGTAGCCATCGGCGGTGTCACCCACGAGCGCGAGGAAATCTGGAATCAGGGACGGCTCAACTCCGAACTTCTCGCGTACACCGGCGGCGTCGCGAATTTGCTTGGTCCTGCGGTCTACCTGAACCACATGGTCACCTCGCACGCACTGCGCGAGATCCTTATCCGGCGTCCAGATGCACACCTTCTGCACGCGCTCATCGGCAGCCGCGCTCCGTGCCGCGGATGCCAGCGCGTCGTCGGCTTCCAGGTCGATCATCGGCCAGACCGCCACTCCCATGGCCGCCAGGGCTTTCTCAAGGGGGTGGAACTGCGCGAGCAATGCCGGCTCGATGCCATCCCCGGTCTTGTAGCCGGGCCAGAGCCGATTTCTGAACGACTCGATTACATGATCTGTCGCTACCCCAATGTGTGTGGCGCCATTCTCGATCATCTCCAGCACTGTGTTCAGCACGCCAACGACGGCGCCAAACGGCTTGTCTTGGCCGTTGTTGAACCGGCGTTGGCCATAGAAGTGGCGAAACAGCTCGTATGTGCCGTCTACTAAATGAACGATCATTTCAATCCTCGAGAAAGCGCTCGGCCGTGCCCGTACGCCCACCGCAAGCCATGCCTCTTACCGCAGCAACTTACCTTCAAGTCACAGGCGCGGGCACTACTATATGGTAGCGCGCTGCGACAGCCCCTTTGACAATAATGATCTGCGCATGGCGCTGAATACGCGGTCGACCGCGAAGCGCTCGTCAAGACTATCCTTGGCAAGGTCGGCGATGACACGCCGGTACACGCAGCCCATCCTTTGTTCTGCGCCGACATTGAGCAGCGTGTCTACGATCCGGACAAGGCCCGCATTCCATTTTTTCGGCGTCTCATGATCGCGGTCGGGCCGGTAGCGTTGGTGTTTTCTGGAATGGAGAATCACCTTTGTGCCGGGTCGCCACGTAACCGATCATCAGACGAGGCTTTTTATGAAGTACCGACAAACGCATTCTGTTGAGATCGCCGCCGCAAAGGCGTCGATCAGCCGGGCGACGGCTTATCGCATCGAGAAGGAAGCCAGCCTTCCATCGCAAAACAGGCCGCCGCGCGGCCGGCGTCGCCCCGATCCGCTTGAGCATATCTTCGACGCGGAGGTCGTTCCTCTTCTGAAGGCCGCTCCCGGCATCCGTGCCGTCGCCGTTTACGACGAGATGCTGCGGCGCCATCCGGAACTGTCCGAAGGCATTCGCCGTACGCTTGAGCGACGGATCCGGTCATGGCGGGCTGTTCACGGTGAGGCACAGGAGGTGATCTTCCGCCAGAGGCACGAGCCCGGCCGATTGGGGCTGTCAGACTTTACCGACATGAGCGGCCTCGGCGTAACGATCGCCGGTCAGCCGCTCGACCACCTCCTTTACCACTTTCGGCTCGCCTGGTCGGGCTTTGAGCACGCCCATGTCATCCTCGGCGGCGAAAGCTTCGTCGCCCTGGCCGAAGGGCTTCAAAACGCGTTGTGGTCTGTTGGCGGCACGCCGCTCCATCACCGCAGCGACAGCCTGTCGGCCGCCTTCCGCAACCTCGATGCCGACGCAAAGGCCGATCTCACGCGCCGCTATGAGGAACTGTGCGCCCACTACCGCATGACGCCAACCCGCAACAACAAAGGCATCGCCCACGAGAACGGCTCGATCGAAAGCTCCCACGGCCATCTCAAGAACGCCGTTCGCGACGCCCTGCTGATGCGCGGAACAAGGGACTTCGACGATCTCGGCTCCTACCGCATCTTCATCGATGAGATTGTCAGCCGCCGCAATGCCGCACACGGCAAGCGCATCGACGCCGAGCGGCCTCATTTGCAAGAGCTTCCCGATCGTCGCACCACCGACTTCGAAGAGGTGGTCGTCACGGTGTCGCGCACCGGCGGCTTCACCTTGCGCAAGGTCTGCTACACCGTGCCCTCCCGCCTGATCGGACACCGGCTTCGTGTCCGCCTCTTCGACGATCGCCTCGAGGTCTTCATAGGCGGCACGCATCTGATGGCCTTGCCCCGCGGGCGTGGCCATGCCGACGGCCGGCATGACCAGGTCGTCAATTACCACCACGTCATTCATTCCCTGCGCAAAAAGCCGATGGCGCTTCGCGGGCTTGTCTATCGCGACAAGCTCTTCCCGCGTCAGGAATACCGCAGGGCTTTCGAGGCTCTCATCGAGCATCTTCCCAGGCAGGCCTGCAAGATCACCGTCGAGTTGTTGGCGCTGGCCCATGATCGCGGCTGCGAGCGTGAACTGGCCGAGGAGCTTGCCAGAACGCTCGATGCCGGCGACCTGCCCGACCTTGCCGCCCTGCGAACGCTCTTCGCTCCGGACCCGGCCCGGTTGCCGACCGTTCATGTGCAACTGGCGTCGCTCAATGGCTATGAAGCCCTGATCGGCACGGCGTATGCGGGGGAAGCCGCATGAAGGGCGCCCACACCATCGACGAAGCCCGGCTCGGCATCATGCTCAACGAACTGAGGCTGCCGACGATCAAGACACTCTGGCCGCAATTTGCCGAACAGGCGGATCGGGAAGGATGGCCGGCGGCGCGCTTCCTGTCAGCCATCGCCGAGCATGAACTGGCCGAACGTGCCCATCGCAGAATCGAAAGGCATCTCGCCGAGGCGCACCTGCCGCCCGGAAAGACGCTCGACAGCTTCGCCTTCGATGCCGTGCCCATAGTCTCCAAGGCGCAGGTCATGGCGATCACCGCCGGCGACAGCTGGCTCGCCAAGGGCGCCAACGTCCTCATGTTCGGGCCGCCCGGCGGCGGCAAGAGCCATCTCGCCGCAGCCATCGGCCTTGCGCTGATCGAGAACGGCTGGCGCGTGATGTTCACCCGCACCACCGATCTCGTCCAGAAGCTTCAGGTTGCGCGGCGTGAACTCCAGCTCGAATCCGCCATCGACAAGCTCGACAAGTTCGATCTGCTCATCCTCGACGATCTGGCCTACGTCACCAAGGACCAGGCCGAAACCAGCGTGCTCTTCGAGCTCATCTCCGCCCGTTACGAGCGGCGTTCCATCATGATCACCGCCAATCAGCCCTTTGGGGAATGGAACAGGGTCTTCCCGGACCCCGCTATGACGCTCGCCGCGGTCGACCGCCTCGTCCACCACGCAACGATCTTCGAGATGAATGTCGAAAGCTATCGCCGCAGATCCGCAATGGAAGCCAAACGCCAGCGCGGCAGACCAGCCTCATACGCGACAATCAAAAACACCCAGGAACTTGTCGCGGAGCGGCAATCTGAAACCGGCAAAGCTCTTGCCAGCGACAATCACCATGATAACTTCCAACCGACCGCGACATAAGAGTCTCATCTAGATTGTCGCCGCCGTCTCATCCTGATCGCCGCGCCATACAGTCCCTCGCCTCGGCGGCGTAAAGTTGATGTAAGGTGACGCTGCCCTCGCAATTTTGAACCCGTGACGCGCTTCGCTGGTCGTCGCTAAGCCGACGGCTTATGCGGCGTCCGCATTCTTCGTCTTGGGCGGCCGGCAGCGCTCGACCGCAGTGCGCTTCCACATGGCGTGGTCAAAGGCGGGCAAGCAGCCCATGCCGAGCAAACGCTTCCGCTACGTCGACAACGGGATTGTTTCCCGGCGGATACCGTAGCCGCCGCTGATGATTGCCGCAGCGGCGCAGACCAGCCCCTCGCGCTGCAACGCGTTCGGGTTACTGGTTTGCTTGTCACTGGGGCCGTAAGCGTCTGGCGGTCTCCTTGAATGAGACCATGTTTTGAATGAGACCATGTTGCCCATCGGCTGCTCGATCGCCACGAAGTCGGGCCTGTCGCGAAGCTGGCAACTGACCGATCCCTTCTCCTCGGCGTTCTCGCCACGGCTTTGATCAGGCCAGTCTTGATCGACGAGAGCGATGAGCCGGGCTCATACCAAGCGAATTCGATGTCGAGGCCGAGGACCAACATCCTCACCCTCGGCAATGGCGGCAGGAATGCCGCCAGCGTCGGTTGTCGCCAGGCCCCAAAGGCATGCAGTCGTAAGGAGCTTGTCACAGAATGTTCGCGCACCGAGTCAATCGTGACGCAACGATATGTGGTGTTCGCCCGTAGGGTCGTCGGGACATCGTGAAAGGAAACCCAGAACATGACCAGCGAACGAGACGTCGGCACGTTCGAAAAACCCGTGACCGTATTGCTTTCCTCGGGCAAAGTCAGTGTTTCGAGCACCCGCGAAGCCGCCGAAATGCTGCTGTATGATTGGCCAATTGGAGAGACCGGGTGCCGCATCCAGGCACGAATGGCCTGCATGAAGGTGCTCGGGGGCGGAAGCGCCCCGGAGGTAGCCCGCGTAGCATTTCTGACCGCCGCCAAGGAAGCGAAAATCTTGAACGCCTGACATCTGCTGCTCCGCCGCCGCAGCAAATGCCCCATCGCGATGATCTGGCGTAGCTTTTGCTGCCAGTGACATTGGCAGTCGGTTGAGGATGCCGGAATCAGGCTCGGGGCTCAGATCCATGGTGCCAGCGCGCCGATAATTCGAAGATCGCGATCTCATTGGGATCAAACCTCCAGCCGGATGTTCGGGCATCGAAGTGCATCGGAGCAAAGGGGCGGGAGATGCGAGTGAAGGGACGCTTGAACCGGTGCATGGCTATTCGGCGGCCTGAGAAATCAGCTTCATCGCATCGCCGAAGGTGTGAACTGGGTCCCATACCGGTGGGCCTCCCCTACCTCGAATTCCGTTACGGGGGAATTGGGTACCGTGCTCTTGTCGCCAGACTGCACGGCCTCGTCTGTTTGGGTGTGACCGGCTCTGGAGGCGGCGATCTGCGAATGTAAGCGCAGATCGCCATTGCTCGCGCGAGACGCGCATAGGCCCCCCTGACGGGGTACCAGACGGACGCCAGGGGCCGCCGGTGACGATCGACATGGACAAGGTCAGGCTGGTTGAAAAATACAGGCCGCCGAAACGCAAGAAGTCCCTGCGGAACATGGTGGATTAGCACTTTGTATGTAAAAAACAGACATTGAACATTGTCCGGCAATCCTAGTTAGGATTGATGCCGCGCTATTTTTTCGACTTGTCCAGCAATGGAGAGACCTTCCCAGACCCTGAAGGTTCAGAGCTTCCGAGCCTGGAATCTGCGGAGGACGAGGCAGCAAAAACGCTGCTTGAAATCGCAAGAGAAAAGCTGCCCGATGGCACCTACCACGAGGCTGGCATTCTAGTCCGCGACGAAGCAGGCAACCAGCTAGTGCAGATCGTGGTCAACTTCGAACTGAACCGCATAGCGCGCATCAGACAATGAATCGATGGGAAACCCGATCGTCTTCGCCTTGAAGGTGCCCGGTTATACCAAACGCGGGCGTGGCGCCATGTGAACGACCTTCATTCGATTATCGAAGAGACGGTCGGATAATCGAAGCATCGCGCCAGTTGCTGGCCCAGCTAGCCGCCCGGCCCCTGATGAGTGATCAAGAAGTTAACGAGACAAGCGCGACGCGCGCCAAACCACCGGTAGGCCAGAACTCCAACGAAGCTGCCTGTATGTAGTGTGCAGGATCGGCCATGGTTGAGGTCGACAAAAGGAAGCAGAAGGTTATCGCCGACCTTATACGACGGTGGATCACGGCAGAAGCCATCCGGGACTACCTTCGCAAGTCGCTAAATCTTCCGGTAGAAGAGGACCTGCCGCGTAAGCATAGGTCTTTGCTTGATGAAATTGATCAGGTCGACAAAGAGTTGGTACGTGTTGGCCGTGAACTGCCCAGGGTGTTGGTTAAAAACGTACGCTGCCAGACTCATCGTCCCCATCGGCTTATAGTTATTCTCCCGAACGGGAGGCTTCCATGCTGCCATTACCCCATGCCGTCGATCCAAAGGTAGTTGCTGAGATCAATAGTCTGCTAGATCATCACGCTTGGGCAGTACCGGTCCCCGTTCACAAACTCGCGGCGGTTGTCCGGCTGCGCCTCAAAAGCCATCTTTCCATCGCGACTATCGAGGAGCTGATCGTGGACGAAGCCGAGTGTCGGCATCTGGCCATGCTGTTCGAACTGCCGGGAACGGAAGCGGCCGTAGTTTCATCCGCTCTGGGTCGTGCGACTTGAAGGTCAGGCGATCTGGCATTGGGCTCAGCTAGAGGGGGCCGCCGCCACGGAGGGATAGACGACGGACCCCACAGCGGCTGCACCGAGACGGATCGACCCCTGCGAATCTTTAACCGCGAGGGCCTGCATTTGTTCCCCGAATACATGTGGCGCTACGACTGTGTGGGCAGCCGGCTCTTCCAGCAAGTTCCTGCCATGCGTAGCGCTTGAATGGGTCAGGCACCCGAGCCCAGTTCCCAAACATTCCTGACGCCTAATGCAACCATTCCCTGACCTGCGAGTTGCGCGATAGGCGGGGAACCTCGGCCGACATGACAAAGCGCGACAAAGCTGGGCATAGGTCCCTTGCAGACGCCGTTCGGGAGTTGATCGGCACCGAAGACAATCGTCGGCATGTACAGAAGCTGTTTGGGCCAGTCGAAACAGAGCTAACCCCAACCCTAGCTTCATTACTTGAGGCGATTGGTAAGGTCAGAGACGACGAAACTCCCTAGCCGCCCTACATTCCCCTCATGGCAACCCATTGGTTCGTCCCTCCGGTGTTCGTAAGGACTGAAGCCGGTGATCGGCGTAGCTGCAACAATGCGAGGGCAGCCCTTGAGCAGCTCAAGACGTGGACCCGGCGAGGACCTCGCTGGCACAAGGCTGTGACCCTCTGCCTGTCGGCTGTGGAGGGCGATCCGATTGACCCTCACGTGATCCGAAAGGCATTTGAGGCTGCCGCTAAGGAGGCCAAAATGTACCTCTCCCCTGAGAATTAGGTACACGGTCAAGGGAGCGCGGGTGGATATAGTGGCAGCCGCCGAAGGGCTGCCCGTGCGGTTATGCTGGCTGACATGAACGCGCTCTGGTGACTATCGTCCCACTGAAGGCAAACCATGCGCGCGGGCTCATTTGTGGCCTGTTTCCTCGGGACGCTCGCCGCAATGGGTCGCGCCTAGGCACGCGCGTCCTATGGCAGCTCGGGCCGTGGAAATGCCTCCGTGCAAGCCTTCGGCTCGCCCATGGCGTGCGTGGCATAGATCAGGCAGCGAATAGCCGTGGCGCGGCGACGACCAAAGTAATCGGCCCCAAGCGTGGCCGCCAAATTTGCGACTTGCAGAACAATGAGTACTGTGATGGCGGTTTTCATGGTCTTTCCCCCTGGCCGGCGCGGCCTTTGTGCGGCGTTGGATCACTTCAGAGGTAATCCGCAATTACCTTCGCGCCATGCTAGATCTGCCTGTAGAACAGGAGCTGCCGGCTGAGCAAAGGGATTTGTTGTAGGAACTTGATCGGGCCGACAAAGAGTGACCCTGCATGGCACTCCATTGGTTTTCCCCGCCGGTCCCTGTCAGGACCGAGGGTAGCGGTTCGACGCGCAAGGTCGGCAACGCTGAAGCCGCCGCTGAGGAACTCATGAAGTGGACCAACCATGGCCTTCAGTGGAACCTCGCGGTGCGCGTTTGCATCGCCGTGATTTCCGACCAAATGGAACCGGAGGAGGCCCGCAAGGCATTCCTGGCTGCCGCTAATGAGCAGGGGACGTTAGCCCCTCCACAAAGGCGGGCCCGCCACTCGTGAGAAAGCTGGCGGACCCAACAGCGGCTGCATCCACGAAGAATTGACCGCTGCGATTTCTAAACTGCCGAGGGCCTGGGTTGTTCCATTATCGCAGACTACAACTGAGTTAGTCGGCAGGCTCGTCCCGCTCTAACTGTGGAGCCTCAACAGGTTGTCCTCAGACAATCCGAGGCGACTGATGGGTGTTTTGGATTTTAGGCTGCCATGCGGGCGGTGCCAATTGTAGCGGTGCAGCCAGACGGGCAGCTCGGCAGCGCGGCGATCTGACGTGGTGTAGGCTCTTGCGTAGGCCCATTCTCTGAGCGCGGTCTGGATGAAGCGTTCGGCCTTGCCGTTTGTCTTGGGCGTGTAGGGTTTGGTTCGAATGTGTTTGAGGCCGAGGGTTTTGCAGGCGGCGCGGAAGGCGCGGCTTTTATAGCAGCCGCCGTTATCGGTCATGACCCGTGAGACGCTGACGCCGAGGCTGGCATAGTAGGCGATGGCGGCGTCAAGGAAGGCGACGGCGCTTTCCTTTTTCTCGTCGGGCAGAATCTGGCTGAAGGCGATGCGGGAGGCATCGTCAATGCAGACGTGGACGAACTCCCAGCCTGCGCCGCCTTTACGGGAAGTCCGGTCATTGCTTTGGCCGGTGCGATCGCCGGTGATGCGATGGCCGATGCGGTCGAAACGGCCGAGCTTCTTGATGTCGATGTGGATCATGTCGCCCGGCGCGTCACGCTCATATCGACGCACCGGCTCTGCTGGCTCAAGGTCCTTCAGCCGCGACAGACCGGCCCGCGCCAGCACCCGGCTCACCGTCGCCGGTGAGACGGCGACCACACTTGCAATGTGCTTGCCGGTGAGGCGCTGGCGCCGCAGCGCAACGATCCGATCGGCCACAGCCTGTTCGGTCGCATTCGGACTACGCCGGGGCCGCGACGAGTGGTCGGCCATGCCGGCTCGGCCTTCGGCCTTGTAGCGCCCGACCCATCGCTTCACGACCTTCGCCGTCACCGCGAATTTCAACGCTGCCTGGGCTTGCGAAAGGCCGTCTTCCATGACCGCAAGCGCCATCTCCTCTCGACGCAGCGGCGTGAGGCGGGCATTCTTATGAATGTTCATTCGGGTCCTCCGACGAATCTGAAGCGTGGCAACTCCAGTCTCCTCGGTCGGGCCCGAATGGACAACCTTCTGAAAACTCACATCTAACTTCCACCTTATGGCAACCCATTGGTTCTCCCCTCCCATCAACGTCAAGACCGACCGACCCGGGGTCACCTACGGCTGCAACAATGTCGAGCGTGCGCCGAGGAACTCCTGAAGTGGACCAAGATGGGACCCAAGTGGCGGAAGGCGGTGCAAATATGCATCGACGCTATGGAGGACCGAGTGACCCCTGATGAAACCCGTAAGGCGTTCGAGGCTGCTGCCACGAAGGAGGGGTCCCTACGCCTTCTGATTAGGGTTTCAAAGCCTCCCTGCTGTCCAACCCTCCCCAGGTTAGCGCGTGCCCTACACATCGAATGCCGCAGCGTTCCGTCTGATACTTTGACGCTATCGCCGCCACGCCCAGACCGACGACAAGCGAAATGGCGAGGGCGACACTTACCGGCAGGTGATGCATACCACCCGCCTACCGAGCGCTTCAGCGCTTCGACACGGGTCGACGAACGTTTGGAGACAGTCCCATCACGGCCTCGAACATGCTTAACGAATAGTGAAGCGTCCCCAGCAGCCTCGAAACCTTCCATTCAAAATCGTTCAAATTGAATCGGAGTGGTTTTCTACCCGTAAGCAACAATTTCAACCACAGTCGCGCGCAAGCAACTAAAAACCCCTCTGAGTTCGTTATCGCCCAAGTAGCAGGTATTCAAACTGCTGCTAGAGATAACTACCGAAGGAGAGTGTGATGGCAAATATTGCCAAGAGTTTCGCCACAGTTTTGGCAGGTTGCGCACTTATTTTATCTCTTTCCTTGCCTTCCAGCGCGGCCCGTGTTGGCATCGGTGCTGGTGTAGCTATTGGTGGCAGCGCCGGCATCAAGGCCGGTCTCGGTGCATCGATAGGCGGCAGTGATGGCATTAGAGCGGGAGCCGGCGCTTCGATTGCTGGCCGCGGCGGAGTGAACGCCGGCGCGGGTGCCAAAATGGGCGGGACGAATGGTGTGACCGCTGGGGCAGGCGCAAACATCGGCGGTTCTCGCGGCGTGACGGCTGGCGCTGGCGCTACCATAGGCGGCACTCGCGGCGTTACGGCAGGCGTAGGAGCCAATGTCCTGGGCACAGGTGGTGTCGGCGTTGGTGTCGGCGTCGGTGGCGGGACCGTTCCCGGAACCCCAGGCACTCCCGCAGGATCAGGGACACCCGGGACGGCTGGCACACCCAGCATGCCCACCGTGGTGGCCCAGCTGTCGAGCAGCCAATTGATCCGCATGAAAAAGCGCTGTGCCGACATACTCAGCAGCGAAGGGACGTATGACAGCGATCTGCGGCAACTTTGCATGCTTATTGCGCGACGCTAAGGAGACTGATTGGGAGTGTCGGATTGGGCCGTGCGGCTCAGACAAAACACTCTCCTGGCTTTTGCGCCCCGGGAGCCCGTCACTCGCAAGGTGGCGGGCTTCATTGCGTCTTTGCGCAGGCAATGCTGTGCCTCACCATGCGGCGTTCGTGATGCCGAAATTGAGGCGCTGACTGCGTTCGTGCCAGGATCCCGCACTTTAGCAGCGCCTGCAGCAAAAAGTCCGACTCTGGGGACATTAGTCCTGCCTGCTTCGGGCACGGGGCAGCAAAGAGCGACGAGCGCGGTCCAACTGGTGCATGACCGGAGTCACCATGATGCCATGCATGACAATTGAACTCACAACGGCGAAGCAGACTGTTACCCAAAGGGTTGTCGCACCGTCGAATTCGGCCTGCCCGAGTGCGAAGGCCAAGTAGTAGAACGATCCAAGGCCGCGTATCCAAAAAAGGCAATGACGGCCTTTTCGCGTGATGACGCCGGAAATCCAATCAGTCCAACCCATGCCGCGATCGGTCGCACAACCAATAGCACCAGGGCGGCAGTGGCGATCACCTGCCAACTCAAGGCGCTAAAAATCGACCCTTCAGCGATCGCTGCCCCAAAGCAGACCAGCAGCACCATCATCAGCAATCGCTCAGTCTGCTCAGCGAAGTTGTGCAAGCTCTCATGATACTCATGCTGCCGCTCGATGGATCGCAGCGCCACTGCTGCAACAAACACTGCAAGGAAGCCATAGCCGTGAAGGACTTCGGTCGAGCCGTAAGCAAGGCAGGTGATCCCGAGCGCAACAAAGCCGTCTTTCGTCTCTGACAAGCCCGATCGTTTCGGCAGACGAAACGTAAGGTAGCCCATGACTTTTCCGCCCAGCCAGCCAATGACGAGGCCGGCTGCAATCTTCCAAAGGACATCCACGAGCACCCAGTGTGTGAAGAATGGCTCGCCGGACGCTCTGGACAGCGCAATTGCGATGGCGAGATAGACGGTTGGTCCACTCGGAGGCGAGAACCAATGGGTAGCCACGATGCCTACCGCTCAGGGGAGAGATACATCTTGGCCTCCTTAGCGGCAGCCTCAAATGCCTTTCGTATCACGTGAGGGTCAATCGGATCGCCCTCCAAGGCTGACAGGCAGAGGGTCACCGCCTTGTGCCAGCGAGGTCCTCTCCGGGTCCATGTCTTTAGCTGCTCGAGGGCTGCCCTCGCATTGTTGCAGGTATGCCTGTCACCGGCTTCAGTCCTTACGAATACCGGCGGGACGAACCAATGGGTTGCCATGAGGGCAATTTAGGGCGGCTATGGACCTTGGCGGGCCAGCGATGCTCCGCCATCAAACCCCATGGACAGCCCGGCGCCTGCCCTTGCAAAGGGGTTCCGAAAGGGATCGAAATAATTTGCAGAAGTACTGTGAGCGTGACGAGCACCCCATCTTGCCTTGGGGCTATGCGCCGGGGAGATTTGCCGCCTGATTTTGCGAGGAGCGCAGGCGCATGGAGTGGGACGACCCTAGTGCCAGTCATCAAGACAGTCATCAAGGCAGGCATGAAGAGAGTCATTATCGCCGGGTCGAGGTGATCACAGGCCGGCGGAAACGGCGCAACTGGACGCCGGCGGAGAAGGCGCGGATTGTTGCGGAAAGCGCGGAGCCGGGCGCCAACATCTCGGCTGTCGCGCGGCGTTGGGGGATCAATCGAGGTCTTCTTTCGGTCTGGCGACGGCACGTGGGGCTGGTGCAGGCGAAGGCGGCTGCGAAGACGCCGCCAGCCCTGCAGTTTGTGCCGATTACGATCGCGGGCGAGGACCGGCAGGTCGAGCACGCCGGCGCAGCGAAGCACGAGGTGCCCACGTCGGCTGGTCGGATTGAGCTCGAGATCGGTGAAAGCCGCCTCGTCCTGACGGGTTCGGTCGATCCGGCCCTGGCGGCCGCCATCGTGGGTGCGTTGCGTGTGCCGCGGTGATTGCGCCAGCCGGCGACGTGAAGGTGGTGGTGGCGACGCAGCCGGTCGACTTCCGCCGCGGCATCAATGGCCTTGTTGCACTGGTCGCCTCGGCTCTTGCAGCCGATCCCTATTGCGGCGACGTCTTTGTCTTCCGCCCCAAGCGCGGCGACAGATTGCGCCTTCTTTTTTGGGACGGAAGCGGCATGGTTCTGGTCTCGAAATGGCTCGAATCCGGGCGCTTCACCTGGCCGCCGATCCGCGGCGGCTCGATCCGGCTGACGCGCGAGGAGTTCGCCCTTCTAGTGGCCGGCCTCGACTGGACGAGGGTGGCGAAGAAGCACGTCAAAAGACCGGTCAGAGCGGCGTGAAGTGACTGGATTTGCTTGAAGATTCGGGGCTGCTTGGTAGGGTTGATCATGTCGCCCCGCCCTGATTCGTTGCCATCGGATCCTGCCGAGCTGCAGAGAATCGTTCTGGCTCTTGAAGCCGAGAACGCGGAGCTGCGCGTCTATGCCGATCTGCTTCGGCAGATGATCTTCGGGGTAAAATCGGAGAAGCTGGCCGTCCTCGATCCGACGCAGATCGCGCTCGATCTCGGCGACCTCTGCGAGGTGCCGGCCGCGGCCAATGACGATGCCGCCGAAGACAAGGATCGTCCGCGACGCAAGCACCGGTCGGCATCGCGCAACAT